>QYPA01000007.1 GCA_007279715.1 Comamonadaceae bacterium
CCCGGGTGAAATCGTCGCGGTCTTGGGCCGCAACGGCTCAGGCCGCTCCACGCTGGCCCGCGCCTTGGTCGGTCAACTGCCTTCAAGCGGCTCAGTGATTTGGAATGGCCAATCCTTGGCCGGTCGCAAAGCGTTTGAGATCGCCCAACTGGGCGTGGGCTACTTGCCCGAGAGCCGCGATATTTTTCCCACGCTTTCAGCCCATCAAAATTTATTACTGGGGCTCAAGACAAACACGAAAAACACGTCGTTGAAAAACACGCCGTCTTCTGAAGCCTTGTTTCAAAAGATCTACGGACTTTTCCCCAAGCTTCAAGAGCGTCAACAAGCCTTAGGGGCCAGCCTCTCAGGCGGAGAACAGCAAATGTTGGCCTTGGGTCGAACGCTGATGGGGCAGCCCCAATTATTGGTAGCCGACGAGCCCAGCGAGGGCTTAGCGCCGCAGATGGTGAAAACCATTGCCAAGGTATTACAAGATTTAGCCCAAAGCGGCGTTGCCATCGTATTAATGGAACAAAAACTAGCCCTTGCCCTACAAATCGCCCATCGCGCAGTAGTGATCGGCCACGGCCAAATTGTTTTTGATGGAACCCCGCAGGCCTTAGCGGCCCGTCCTGCGATTTGCCAAGAGTGGTTGGGCGTTTAAGTCTCTCCTGAGACAAACGCCAAAAGCCGGTTTCAGAAACCACCTACAATTTGCCAAAAAAGAACGACCGTTCTATTTTGAGATCGCCATTAAGATCACCCCTAAGGTTACCTCTAAGATTACTTTTCTTCGCTTTACTATTTTTCAAGGATTGAACGCATGACTGCCCATTACAAAGTCCACGGCGACATTGCCGTCATTACGCTGGATAACCCACCGGTCAATGGTCTGGGCTTGGCTACACGCCAAGGCATCGCCCACGGTATGGAACAAGCCCAAGCCGACGCAGCGGTGAAAGCCATTGTCATTACCGGCGCAGGAAAAGCATTTTCAGGCGGCGCCGATATCCGCGAATTTGGTTCTTCTAAAGCGATGCAAGAACCCAACCTCAACAGCGTGATCTTGCTGTTGGAAAAATCAACCAAGCCCGTTGTTGCGGCGATCCACACGGTCGTGATGGGCGGGGGCTTGGAGTTGGCTCTGGGTTGCCATTACCGTATTGCTGCGCCAGGAACCAGCGTGGCTTTGCCTGAAGTGAAGCTCGGCTTGCTCCCCGGTGGCGGCGGAACCCAGCGTTTGCCTCGCGTACTCGGCATTGAGCCTGCGCTCAATATGATTGTCAGCGGCGAAGCCATCAAGAGCGAAATGTTGGCGATGTTGCCTGGCCAAAAATTGTTTGATGCGATATCAGCTTCAGCGGAATCCCTGGCTGAAGAAGCCTTGGCGTATGCCCGCTCTGTGGCAGCAACGCGGCCTTTGCCTTTGGTGCGTGATCTGCCTTGCAAACACCCGCAAGGCGACGCGTACTTCCAGTTCACGCGCAATATGGTCGGCGCAATGTCGAAAAACTACCCTGCGCCCTTGAAATGTATTGACGCAGTCGAAGCTGCCAGCAAAAAGAAATTTGAAGACGGCATGGCCACCGAGCGCGAGATTTTTATCAACCTGATGTGGACGTCCGAGAGCCGCGCTTTGCGTCACCTGTTCTTAGGCGAACGCGCAGCCTCCAAAATTCCAGATGTGCCTTCAACCACGCCTTTGCGTGAGATCAAGAGCATTGCTGTGATTGGCGCTGGCACCATGGGCGGCGGTATTGCGATGAACTTTTTGAACGCAGGTATTGCGGTGAAGATGTTGGAGATGAAACAAGACGCGCTTGACCGCGGCCTTGCGACTATCCGTAAAAACTACGAAGCCCAGGTTAAAAAAGGCAAGCTCAAGCAAGACAAATACGACCAGCGCATGGCCTTGTTGACAACCACCCTAAGCTACGACGACCTCGGCACGACCGACATGGTGATCGAAGCGGTGTTTGAAGAAATCGGCGTGAAAGAAGCGGTCTTCAAAGAACTCGACCGCGTCATGAAGCCCGGCGCGATTTTGGCGACCAACACCTCGACGTTGGACGTCAACAAGATTGCCAACTTCACCAAGCGCCCCCAAGACGTCGTGGGCCTTCATTTCTTTAGCCCCGCTAACGTGATGAAGTTACTCGAAGTGGTGCGCGGCGCGAAGACCGCGCTTGACGTGATGGCAACGGTGATGGCGGTTGCGAAAAAGATTCGTAAAACCGCGGTGGTCTCTGGTGTGTGCGATGGCTTTATTGGCAACCGCATGATCGAACAATACGGCCGCCAAGGCGGTTTCTTGTTAGACGAAGGCTGTACGCCTGAGCAAGTCGACAAAGCCATGGAGAAGTTTGGAATGGCGATGGGCCCCTTCCGTATGGGTGATTTGGCCGGTAACGACATTGGCTGGGCGATTCGCAAACGCCGCTCGGTTGAACGCGCCACCATGCTGTACAGCAAAACCGCCGACCTGTTGTGTGAAAAAGGCCGCTTTGGTCAAAAAACCGGAGCCGGTTGGTACGACTATTTACCCGGTAAGCGCGATGCGATTCCGAACGCTGAAGTCGTCAAGATGATTGAAGACTACCGCGCCTCTAAAGGCATTACGCCGCGCAAAATCAGCGATGAAGAAATTGTCCAGCGTTTGGTGTTTGCTTTGGTGAACGAAGCGGCGCACATTTTGGAAGAGGGCATTGCCAACAAAGCCAGCGACATCGATATCGCCTATATCTTTGGCTACGGTTTTCCTCCCTACCGCGGCGGGCCGATGTTGTATGCCGACGAAGTGGGCCTCTTTAACGTGGTGCAAGCGATGCACCGCTTCGCTAAAAACCCGCATGACGACGCCAACTTCTGGAAGCCCGCGCCCTTGTTGGCGAAATTGGCCGCCGAAGGCAAGACATTTAATTAAGGAATTCCCATGACTTCAGCAGTAATTGTTTCCACCGCCCGCACCCCTCTAACCAAAAGTTGGAAGGGCGCTTTCAACATGACCCACGGCGCAACGCTTGCCGGCCACTCTGTCGAACACGCGATCAAACGCGCTGGTATTGAGGCCGCCGAGGTTGATGACGTCATCATCGGATGCGGAACGCCCGAAGGCACAACCGGCGCCAACATCGCCCGCCAAGCCGCTTTGCGTGCAGGCTGCCCGGTCACCGTATCGGGTATGACCATCAACCGTTTTTGCTCCTCGGGTTTGCAAACCATTGCCACCGCAGCGCAGCGCATCATTGCCAACGAAGGCGATATTTATGTCGCTGGCGGCGTAGAGGCTATTTCTTGCACCGCGCAGGAAATGAACAAACACATGTTGGCTGACCCTTGGTTGGTAAAGAACAAACCCGAGGTGTACTGGGCCATGCTCAATACCGCCGAGCAAGTCGCTAAGCGTTACAACATCGGCCGCGATGCGATGGACGAATATGGCGCTTCCAGCCAACAAAAAGCCACCGCCGCTTTGGCCGCAGGCTTGTTCAAAGACGAGATCGCACCGATCACGGTCACCATGGGCGTGGCCGACAAAGTCATGGGCATGATGACCAAGAAAGTCACCGTGAGTAACGACGAAGGCATTCGCGATGGAACCACCAAAGAAGGCATCGCGGGCTTGCGCTCTGCGCTGCCTGGCGGCTTGGTGTCTGCGGGTAACGCCAGCCAGCTCTCCGACGGCAGCGGCGCGGTTGTGGTGATGCATGAAAAAATCGCCGAACAAAAAGGCCTTAAGCCTTTGGGCCGTTTCTTGGGCTTCGCGGTGGCGGGTTGTGAGCCCGATGAGATGGGTATCGGTCCTGTGTTTGCGATTCCTAAAGTCTTAAAGCGTTTGGGCTTAAAGATCAGCGACATTGATCTTTGGGAACTCAACGAAGCCTTCGCGGTTCAGGTCATTTACTGCCGCGACAAATTAGGCATTCCTGCCGACCGCCTGAACGTCAACGGCGGTGCGATCGCTGTGGGTCACCCCTTCGGTATGAGCGGCCAGCGCCTGACCGGCCACGCCCTCATCGAAGGCAAACGCCGCGGCGCTAAAAAAGTCTGTGTCACCATGTGTATCGGCGGCGGAATGGGCGCTGCGGGCGTATTTGAAGTTTTGTGATGTAGGGCGCCTGCGCTTTTTAGTTCACCAAAAAATAGCCGCTGAGAAATCAGCGGCTATTTTTTTGGCTGAACGCCGAATTGTTCAACAAGACCTACATCGCTGCGCGCTTTCGCACTGTATGTTTCGCCTTACTTGCAGTGGTGCCCTGCGCTTCAACGTATGAATCCAGCAACCGGCGGATCATGCGCTGGTACTGGGTCTGGTGCTTGGAGGCCTCAGACTTAAAAAAATCGACGCTGCTCTTGCTCAGGGCCAGCGTGACTTTCACACCATCTTCCCGAAACGCCAGCTCGGCAGGTGACGGCAGAAAATCTGCGACCACCTCAACTTCGCCCATGGGTTCATCCGTGTAAACGATCTTCTTTTTCATAAATTGCCTTTCCTTTACGCCAATAGCCTGCCCCAATGATTCGAATGACTTTGCGCCTATAGGTAAAGCGCACCGTCAAGATGCCGTCACAAGCATTGCCGATACAGTAAAACCGCTCTTCAGCCTCACTGTGCGCCAGGTCTTTGGCGATAACGCGGCGCGGATCAGCGAAAGCCGCCTGAGCGTCCTGAAATGACACGTGATGATTGGTTTGGTTTTCAGCATCCTCGATGACATCCCATTCGAATTGAACTGCGGTCATGGCATATAGTAGCATTTGGCCATAAAAAAAACCATACGTTCGTATGGAAAAATCCCAGCTGCTGCTGGCCAACCCCGCCGTTCGCCAAGCCTATGACGCACAAGCGCCCGAGTTTGAGCTGGCCCGTGAACTGATTGCAGCACGCACACAAGCTGGCCTGACGCCTGGCCTTTTCAAACCAATTTAGGCCAGTTGATTTGTACTTTGCGGTTGTTGGCCAAGCAGTCGCGTAAATACAAGTTGATCAGGCTTTGATAGGGAACCCCTGCGTCATCTGCCATGCTTTTGAAATAGACGACAACGTCTTCTGACAAACGCATCGTCACAGGCTTCTTGAGCTTGGATGCATAGGGGTTTTTGCGAGCTTGG
Organism: Comamonadaceae bacterium; assembly: GCA_007279715.1. GTDB lineage: Bacteria > Pseudomonadota > Gammaproteobacteria > Burkholderiales > Burkholderiaceae_C > Allorhodoferax. The sequence goes on from QYPA01000007.1 coordinate 5,095, forward strand.
AGCTTGGAGAAGTCGTATTCGGCTTTCATGTCAGATGCCTTGATAAAAAGCGCTTTCGCGCTTGATTGCCTTGCGAGCAGAGATGATTCGGATGGTTTCCCCGCCTTCACGTTCACAGTGGCAGACGATGAGCAGTTTGGAATGAACACTCATACCCAGCATGAGAAAGCGTTCTTCATCGACCGAGTGATCTTCATCGAAGAATTGAACAGCGAATTCATCATAGAAAACGGTCTGCGCTTCTTCGAATGAAACCTGATGCTTCTTCAGGTTGGCTGTTGCCTTGCTTGGGTCCCATTCAAACTGTATCATATGTACATTATATGTAAACATTATGTGCGGTCAAGCGAGACGTTTCAAGCCCGGAACCCGATTGATACGATTTTCATTGCATTCAAATCATATATTGATATGATTAGGCCATGAAATCACATCAACGTTGGATTTGGCAGCTGCCGGACTGGCCCGCATTGGCGTTTGACGCGCAGCGAATCCAGGCACCATTGGCGGCCGCCAGAACATCCCAAGGAATTCTTCTTGGCAAAGCCGCGACGATCGGCCTAGAAGGGCTGCAGCCCCACATCCGCGACTCGCTGACACAAGAAGCACTGACAACTTCAGCGATAGAGGGCGAGAAGCTGGACCCTGAAAGCGTTCGCTCGTCCGTGGCCCGGCGCTTGGGGTTGGATACGTCTGGGGCCCCCGTGCGCGAAGGCCTGCGCAACATCGAGGGGCTGATTGATGTGTTGCAAGACGCCACCCTCAACACCGACGCACCCTTGACGCTGGAGCGGCTGTGCAGTTGGCACGCGGCGCTTTTCCCGACTGGGTTTTCGGGCATGCAGCGCATTGATGTGGGCGCACTGCGTTCTGTGCCCATGGAAATCGTCAGCGGCGCCGTGGGCCACAACAAGGTGCATTACGCCGCGCCACCCGCTGAAGGCCTGGCTAGCCAAGTGGCCGCTTTTTTGACGTGGTTCAACCAAACCCAGCCCAAAGTTGGGGCTCAGCCCATGGACGGCTTGGTGCGTGCCGCTGTCTCGCATCTGTGGTTTGAGACGCTGCACCCGTTTGACGATGGCAACGGGCGTCTAGGCCGCGCCATCTTGCAACTGGCACTGGGCCAAGACATGGGCCAGCCTGGGCGCATCGTGACGCTCTCGCGGCAAATCGAGTCCTGCAAAGACCAGTATTACAGCGAGCTAGAGCGGGCACAGCGCTCGCAAAGCATGGACGTGACGGCATGGGTCGAATGGATGCTGGCGCAAATTGATCTGGCCAACGAATTCGCCAACCGCAGCATCGATTCCGCTATTCAGCGTATTAGGTTTCAGGCCCAAATGTCATCGGTCACTCTCAATGAGCGGCAGCAAAAAACCATGAAAAAACTCTTTGACGCTGGCCCCAAAGGTTTTGAGGGCGGCATGACCACGCGCAAGCACGAGCGGATCGCGCAAACGTCAACGCCCACGGCCGCTAGAGACCTCATCGATCTGGAACGGCTGGGGCTGCTCACCCGCTACGGTGATGGTCGATCAACACGGTATTACCCCGCGATAGAAGGCTGGGCCGAGGACGATGCCAAGTTGGGCAAAGCCAGCGAGAAACCAGACAGACTGGCTGATTGAAGTCAGACCTGATAAAAGATGTTTGAAATAATTGAAGAAATTCACCTCTAATGCTGTTTTTTTGAAATATTTCAAACAGATGTCTTGCGCCAGTTTCGACCCGTGACAAAACGTCACGGGTTGACCGCCCTCGGCATTAAGCCGCTGAATGAGTTTGCGCCAATACGTACCGGCATCTGGGCTACCGGTCAGGATTGTGTACACTGTGATCCACAAAATGGCTTTGGCTGTAAAGGAAAAACATGGAAGCTACTAAAGTGGGCATTCGGGAATTTCGTTCCGGTATGGCCGAATTCATTGCGTCCAGCACGCCGGTTGCTGTGACACGTCATGGTCAAACCATTGGCTACTTCATCCCCACCCATGGCCAAGCCGATGCAGATGTTGCCTCGCTCAAAAAAGCGAGTAAAACGCTGGATCGCCTGCTTGCGGCCAAGGCTGTTGATGTGGACGCCGTAGTCGCAGATTTCAAATCGGCGCGTCAACGCGCGAATGCGCTCAAGTAACCCACATTCGCAGCAACATGAGCGATAGAGCGATCGTTCTGGATGCCAACATCCTGATCCGAGCGGTGCTGGGTAAGCGTGTGCGCGAACTCATTGTGGACAACGCAGAGAGAGTTCAATTTTTTTCACCCGATGTGGCCTACGCTGACGC
>QYPA01000031.1 GCA_007279715.1 Comamonadaceae bacterium
CAGCAGCGCCTGCGTTTGTCCGTCGTCCAAGCGATTTTGGATGGGCGTTTGCCCGTTGGGGCCTTGTTGCCATCGTCACGTGAATTGGCCAAAGTCTTAGGTTTGAGCCGCAATACCGTGACAGCGGCGTATGCGCAGTTGATGGACGACGGTTTTATTGAGTCTCGACCCCGCAGCGGGGTATTTGTGACACAAAACACCCATGCGCCGCACGCCAGAGATACCGCACGCGATACCGACCAGCCCCAAGCGCAAGCCGATGCATCCAAAGCGCCGCCGGATTGGTCCACCCGGGTGCTGCGCTCCTTAGTTGACCAACGCACGTTGGCTAAGCCAGACCAGTGGCGCAAATACGCTTATCCATTTGTGTATGGAACCTACGACCCGCAGTTGTTTCCCTCGGAAGCGTTTCGGGAATGTTGCGTCCACAGCTTGGCGCGGTCGCACTTGCCGCATTGGACGCCTGACTTTGAACTCAGCGACGTTCCCGAGTTGATAGAACAAATACGCCTGCGCTTGCTGCCCAAGCGCGGGGTGTTCGCCTTGCCTGAAGAAATTCTCATCACGGTGGGCGCTCAGCATGCTTACTATTTGTTGGCCGAAGCCTTGTTTGATGAGACGCAGCGCGTGGGCTTAGAAGAGCCAGGCCATCCGCACGCCCGTAACAGTTTTGCATTGCGCCATCCGCGCTGTGTTCCGGTGGCGGTAGACGAACAAGGCCTGGTGGTGGAGCGAATGCCAGCAGTGGACTATGTTTTTGTGACGCCGTCGCACCAAAGCCCAACGACCAGCACGCTAAGCTTAGAGCGGCGCAAACTGCTGCTTAAAAAAGCCGAGGCCCAAAATTTTGTGGTGATTGAAGATGACTACGAAGCAGAAAACCTCTACGAAGGCGACCCGATGCCGGCGCTTAAGAGCTTGGACAAAGTGGGGCGGGTGATTTATGTGGGCTCAGTCTCTAAAAGCCTTTCGCCAACCTTGCGGCTGGGCTATATCGTGGCGCCTCGCGCCCTGATTGCAGAACTTAGGGAATTGCGCCATGCGATGGTGCGCCACCCCAGCGCTTTTTTGCAGCATACGTTTGCGTTGTTCCTTTCATTGGGTCACCACGATGCCAACGCCCGGCGCGTCAACCACGCTATGCAAAAGCGCATGGCCTTGGTAGCGCGAGCTTTAGCCAAGTACTTGCCAGATTTTGAATTTGCTCTGCCCTCAGGCGGCGCTTCGGTGTGGGTGCGTGGGCCTGACTGGGTGGACTCCGCAGAACTGGCATTGATTGCGCGTGAGCATGGGGTTTTGATTGAAGCAGGCGAAGCCTTTTTTATGAATCCGCCCTACCCCTGCCCGTACTTTCGATTGCGCTTGTCATCAATTGCTGCAGAGCAAATTTCGGAAGGCATCAAAGCCTTGGGCTTGGCGATGGATGCGCTGGCTCGCGCACGAGGCACGCCCCGGCGCAAACTGCAGCTGCTTGCTTAATTAAGGTTTAAGCGGTTTTCTTTTTGCTTACGCTGTCGGCCAGCACGCACAAAATTTCAAACATCATGGTCGCAGCGACCAGCGCGGTGTTGCCACTTGGATCAAACGGCGGAGACACTTCAACCACGTCACCGCCGACCAAGTTCAGTCCTTGCAGCATCCGCACCATGCGTTGCGCCTCTAGCGTTGTGAGCCCGCCAATTTCAGGGGTGCCTGTTCCTGGTGCGTACACCGGGTCCAATGCATCTACGTCAAAACTGACATAGGTTTGCCCGTCGCCAACGACGCGCCTAGCCTCGGCCATCACGGCCTCCAAGCCCATGGCGTGAAACTCGTCGATATCAATCACGCGAATACCCTGCTCTTGGCCCCAGGTGTCTTCCGCGTCACTGTAAAGCGCTCCCCGAATTCCAATTTGAATCGTGCGTTTGGGATCTAACAGACCTTCTTCAATCGCCCGGCGAAAGGGGGTTCCGTGGGTGTACTTGAAGCCACCAAAGTAGCCGTCCCAAGTATCGGTATGGGCATCAAAATGCACCATTCCAATCGGTCCATTTTTAGCTAGAGCACGCATGATGGGAAGCGAGACCAAATGGTCTCCGCCGACCGATAAGGGCGCAATCCCCGCAGCGCACACCTTGTCGTAAAACGCATGAATGCGATGAAGCGAATCCATCAAGTCCACCGGGTTGACTGGAGTGTCACCAAGATCGGCGCAATTGCAAACTGAAAAAGGCTTCAAGCCGCTGGCGCGGTTGACGTTGCGAACCATGGTGGATATATCGCGCACCTGACGCGGCCCGTGGCGAGCGCCTGGGCGGTTGGTGGTGCCACCGTCCCAAGGCACACCAATCAGGCCAATATCGACATTGGCAAATTGCGCATCATCAAACCCCACATACGGCAAGCGCATCAGGGTCGCCAAGCCCGCAAAGCGGGGCATGACGGAGCCGGTAATCGGCGTAAAAAACGAGGATGACATTAGGCCTTGCCTCTCCATGGCACCACTTTGTCCTCAACCCAGCGCATCAATAAATCAAACATGTAGGCCACGGAGCCAATCACAATGATGCCCATCACCACAATGTCGGTTCGTAAAAAGTTCGACGCGTTCAAAACCATTTGACCTAAGCCCACATTAGCGGCCACCATTTCAGCGGCCACCAAGGTGCTCCAACCAAAGCCAATCGACACGCGCATACCTACCAAAATCTCAGGCATGGCGGCGGGTAAAACAACATGGCGGATCACTTGGCCGTAGGACGCACCCATGGAGTAAGCCGCGTTCATTTGTTCTTGTGAGGCGCTGCGCATACCGGAGCGCGCAGCCATCGCCAAAGGTGCAAAGCAGCTTAAGAAAATGAGCAGGACTTTGGGAACTTCACCAATGCCAAACCAAATGATGATGAGCGGCAAATAAGCCAAAGGCGGCAGTGGTCGCAGCAACTCAATGGGGGGATCAAAAATTCCTTTCCAAACCCGCGACATCCCCATGGCAATACCAATGGGTATTGCCGTTACGCAGCCCAAAGCAAAGGCAGAGAAAACGCGCAGCATACTGGCCGCGAAATGCTCCCACAGCGGCCTGTCGTTGGCGATGCCGGTAAGGTATTCATAAAACTGCAGGTAGGTCGCTTGCGGCGAGGGCAGGAAGATGGGTTTGATCCAGCCGTAGTTGGTAGAGACATACCAAAGCACCGCCATGAGGCCGATAGTTGTCAGGCTGATGTAGAGACTGGAGCCTTCACCTGGCACCTTAAAGGCACTGGTTTTAAGAGGAGCGGATGGGCTGGACGTGGTGTTGGCATCAGACATGGACGGCCTCCCGGTTGTGAATGATGGCAAGGACTTCTTCGCGCATGCGAATGAATTCGGGTTCTGACTTCACTTTGCGTGCATCGCCGTGGGATAAAAACTCACGCGAGAACGGAACGTTGTCATAGGTGTGGGTGATGCGACCGGGGCTCGGGCTCATCACAATCAAGCGGGTCGCCAAAAACAAGGCTTCTTCTACCGAGTGGGTAATAAAGAACACCATCTTGTTGGACTGCGCCCAAGCGCGGAGCAAAATTTCTTGAACCGTTTCACGGGTAAACGCATCCAATGCGCCCATGGGTTCGTCCATTAACAATACGGCGGGGTCACTTGCCAAAGCGCGGGCAATACCTACGCGCTGTTGCATTCCGCCAGAGAGCTCGTACACCGCGCGTTCGGCATACGCTTCTAAACCTACGAGGCCGAGCTTTTCCATGGCGATGCGGTTGCGTGTTGCGCTATTGACGCCGTTCAAGCGCAAGCCAAGGGCAACGTTGTCAAGCACATTAAGCCAAGGCATCAAGGCGTGCTTTTGAAAGACCACGCCGCGGTCTGCGCCAGGGCCAACGACGGGCTGGCCATCCAGCAAAATCTCACCTGAAGAAGGGGGTAAAAAACCGGCAATGCAATTGAGCAGTGTCGTTTTACCGCAACCCGATGCACCCAAGGCAACGACAAAGTCACCGTCGTGCATGGTCATGTTGACAGGAGCGAGCGCTTGTAAAGTTCCACCTTTGATGGCGTAATTTAAGGTCAAGTCCTTGATGTTCAATGTAGGCATGTCTATGTCAAAAAAGATTCAAATAAAAAAGGGGCGAACTAATGCGTAGTCGCCCCTTATTGGGTCTCGGTAACCAGTTGCCTAATTACTTCATGGCATCGCGCAAGTAGCTAGTGTCAACGAAAACGCCGTAGTCAGGCTTGACGTCCGTGATACGGCCAATTTCTTTCCACAACTTGGCGCTGTTTTCCAAGGTTTTGGCAGCACCACCGGCTGATCCACCACCCAACCATGCGTTAGAGAGTTGCTCTGTAGGTGTTGGCAAGCCAAACTGCTTCATCGCCTCTGGAATGTCTTTCTCGTCTGCTTTGGTCCATTTGGCAATGGCCTTCACTTGAGGAGAACCAACAGCCCATTTCGCCGCATTGGCACGGTAGTCGGCGTCTGCTTTGCTAATGGCTTTGATGGCTGCAACAATGAAGTCACGGTTTTGTGCGGCCCATTTAGCGTCGACAACCAAGCCGTCAAATGTGGGGTAGCCTTTTTTGCCCATGTCGCCGGAGTCGGCAAGTTTCTTGCCGTTGCGCTTGATTTTGGACAAAACGGGGTCCCAAATGAATGCGGCATCAATGTCGCCACGCTCCCAGGCAGCTGCAATCGCTGGTGGGGGCAGGTTCATCACGTTAACGCTCTTGGCATCGACACCTTCAAGACGCAAACCCACCATGAGAGAGTAATGTGCGGTGGACGCGAAAGGGGTTCCCACTTTCTTGCCGACCAAGTCTTTCCAGCTGTTAACGCCAGCGCCGTTACGCGAAATCAATTGGTCAGAAGCTGCGATGTCATCCATGATGTACACCAAGCGCAGGTCTTGGCCTTGGCTGGTTGCAGTAGCCAATGGGCTGGAGCCAATTTCACCAATTTGAACGTCACCAGAGCTCATCGCCTTGATCACCTCGCCGCCGCCGCCAAACATGCGGTAGTTGATTTTGTAACCCGTGGCTTTTTCAAGCTCAGCATCCATCAAGATGCGCCATGGCAGTTGCATGTCTTGGTGGCCAAAGGTCACTTCCTTTTTTGCTTGCGCAAAAGCGGAGACCATACCCACAGCCACGAGCAAGCCGGCCAGAGTTTTCGAAAGAACGGGGAGCACAGATTTTTTCATAAGGGTCCTTCAATTAAAAAAGAGCGTATCGGTGTACGGAAACTCATGCTACGCCTGCTTACACAACATTAACGCATGAGCTTATGAGTTTGTACGCTGGCTTCGTTTGGGAGTAGAGCCAGTTGAATGCCTTTATAGTGCCAGTTAAGCCGCGTAAACTGCACTGGACTGGTGCTAAATAAATGCGCAATTTGGTGCATTTTTCATTGGTAATGCTTCTAAAGCCGAGATCAAAAACACCGGCGATATGTGTCACGACAACAGAATGCGGTTACGGGTTTATCCCTAGGAGAAAATGCAAGCATGAAAATTGATTTAAGCGCGTGGCTGCCCTTATTGCGTTGGTGGCCGCGCGTGAATCGCACGACCACACGCGCTGACCTTATCGCGGGATTAACCGGTGGATTGATATTGGTGCCGCAAGGCGTGGCCTTTGCCACGATTGCAGGTATGCCCCCGGAGTACGGTTTGTATGCAGCGATGTTGCCGGCAGTGATTGCTGCGTTATGGGGCTCGTCGTGGCATTTGGTATCAGGGCCAACGACGGCTATTTCGATTGTGGTCTTTGCCACCATGAGCCCTTTGGCCGAGGCTGGGAGCGCGGCTTATGTGCAACTGGTCTTGTCGCTGACTTTTTTGGTTGGCGTGTTTCAGCTGTTGCTCGGCGTATTTCGTTTTGGCACCTTGGTCAATTTTGTTTCCCACACGGTGGTGGTCGGCTTTACAGCGGGCGCTGCGGTGTTGATTGCAGCAAGTCAGGTGAAGAATTTTTTTGGCATCGCCATTCCCCGTGGTTCTTCCGTAGCCAAAGTTTTACAAGGCCTGGTAGAACACGCCGGACACATCAATCTTTTTATCACTGCCGTAGCCGTCGTGACGGTGGTGAGTTGTGTCGCGGCAAAGCGTTGGTGGCCCAAAGTACCGCACATGATTGTGGGTATGGTCAGTGGCAGCGTGCTGGCTTTTGGGTTAAACGCGCAATGGGGCTTGGAGTTAACGGGGATCACCAGCATTGGCGCGTTGCAGATTGGCTTGCCACCCTTGTCGATGCCAGACTTGAGCGCAAGGACCTTGCAGCAGTTGGCGCCTATTGCTTTCGCAGTCGCGCTTTTGGCGCTGACCGAGGCTGTGTCCATCGCTCGGGCCATGGCGCTCAAAAGCGGGCAGCGGATCGATGGAAATCAAGAGTTCATCGGCCAAGGTCTGTCGAATTTAGCAGGCAGTTTTTTCTCGGGCTA
>QYPA01000001.1 GCA_007279715.1 Comamonadaceae bacterium
CTGCGGGGCAGCCACCACAATGGGAACCAATCTATTGGCCTGAATAAAGGGCAAGGCCGATGGCAAATTGTCAAAAGTCATCGGGACCTGACCGGCTACCGTGTCGTTGAGCGCGGGGCCCGCGCCGCGGTAAGGAATATGCGTGACAAACACGCCTGCCAAGTTTTTGTACAACTCCATTTGCAGATGACCAATGCCACCCGTGCCAGAGGAAGAATAGGAATGTCGGCCAGGATGCTTTTTAAGTTCAGCCACATAGGATTTGTAGTCTTTTGCTGGAAAGCTAGGGTGGACTGCAATCACATTGGGCGTCGCTGCAATGTTGATGATGGGTGTGAAGTCCGTCATCGCGTTGTAGGGTATTTTGGGATTAATCGCAGGGTTGGCCGCAACGGTTGAGACGGTTGCCATTCCCAATGAATAGCCATCGGGTGCTGATTTCGCCGTTTCATTGGCCCCAATCACACCACCACCACCCGCTTTGTTTTCTACCACCACGCTTTGACCCAGTGCTTTACCCAAGGGCTCAGCGATCACACGCGCAATGATGTCGGTCGTTCCGCCTGGTGCAAAGGGAACTTGGAGCTTGATGACTTTGTTGGGATACGCTTGCGCCCATAAAGTTCCAACGGGTAACAAAACCAAACTCAAAATACGCGCGCACTTTAAAAGGTAACGGTGCATGGTGAAGTGTCCTTGAAGTGGGGTGGAAGGTGAGCAGTCATATTACATCCCTCCAACGGCGTTGCCTATGGGCTAATACCCCAATGCTATTACCTAAAAGCTTGACCCACGACTGTTATCCTTGGCCCGTGAATTACGCTCAACTCCTATTCCCTGATTTTTCGCTGATTCTGATCGGCTACCTCATTTGTCGCTTTACCGCGCTCAACCGCTCCATTTGGGTGCATGTGGATGCTTTGGTTTACTACCTGCTGTTTCCCACGCTTTTGTTTTATTCGATTATCAAAAGCCCTTTGGACTTGAGTGAGGCGGCTAAATTGGTGGGCGCTGGCTGGACAGTGCTCGGGGTGGGCGTTGCTTTGGCCTACGCCTTGCCCTATCTCCCTGGGCTACGAAAACACATGCCTGTGCGATTGCACGCCGCCTCGGTTCAGGTTGGTTTTCGGTTTAACTCCTTTATTGCGCTAGCATTGGCCGAGCGCTTGGCTGGACCTGCCGGATTGTTGGAAATTGCGGTGCTGATTGGCGTGTGTGTGCCCTTGGTGAATGTGGCCGCCGTTTGGCCTATGGCACGCGGGGGCCAAAAACATTTTGGTAAAGAGTTGCTGCGTAACCCGTTGATATTGGCTACGGCCTCGGGCTTGTTGGCTAACCTGTGCGGATTGTCATTGCCCCATTGGTTGGAGCCGACCGTCAGCCGGATTGGCGCTTCCTCCTTGGCTTTGGGCTTGATGGCAGCTGGTGCCGGAATGCAAATTGGAGCTTTGGCCAATGGCAAAGTTCTGGCCACCTCGGTCTTACTGATTCGCCACTTGATTTCCCCACTCGTGGCTTTGGCAGCGGCGTATGCGTTTTCTCTGAGCGCCAGCCAAGCCACTATTTTGTTGGCCTACTCCGCCATACCCACAGCGGCAACCTGCTACGTTTTAGCCAGCAAGATGGGCTATGACGGGGCGTATGTGGGTGGATTGGTCACCTTATCGACCCTGCTTGGAATGCTCAGCCTGACTTTTTCATTGGGGTTTTTGCGGCCGCTGTATTTGGTTTAGGTCGAACTCGGATCTTGCGCCAAAGCCCAGGCTACGTGCTCGCGCACGATCGCACTAGGATGATCCAAGCGGCGCAGTAAAGCGCTGCGCCACTGCGGTTTTTCTAAAGACGCACTGCGCATCGCGTTGCCCAGCGCGATGGCCACATTGCGCAACCACTGCGCATGGCCAATGCGGCGGATGGGGCTGCCCTCGGTGTAGCGTAAAAACTCTTCTTCGCTCCAATCCAACAGCCGGGTCAACGATGCGCCGGTTAAGCCCTCGCGGCTATCAAAGTCCTTCAAGCTGCTGCGTTGCGCATACTTATTCCACGGACACGCCAGTTGGCAATCATCACACCCATAAATCCGGTTCCCCATCAAAGGACGTAATTCAAGCGCTATCGAGCCGGCGTATTCGATGGTGAGGTAGGAAATGCAGCGCCTTGCGTCGAGCTGGTAGGGCGCCACGATCGCTTGCGTCGGGCACACATCGATGCATGCGGTGCACGAACCGCAGTGGGCTTGTACGGGCGCAGTCGGCTCCAGCGCCATATCAATAAATATTTCTCCCAAGAAAAACATCGACCCCGCTTCGCGGTTTAACACCAGAGTGTGTTTTCCGCGCCAACCCATACCACTGCGCACCGCAAGCTCGGCTTCTAGCACAGGGGCCGAATCTGTGAATGCGCGGTGGCCTAGGGGGCCGATGTGCTGAGATAAACGCACGGCTAATTTTTGGAGTCGCTGGCGCATGACCTTGTGGTAATCGCGCCCTCGTGCATAAACCGACACGGTTCCTTGATCGATTTTATTGAGACCTGCAAACTCTAGGGCCTGCCAGTCCCCAGGCGTCTGGCTTGGCAGATAATCCATTCGCGCGGTGATAACGCTGAGCGTTCCCGCAACGAGTTCCGTAGGGCGTGCACGCTTGAGTCCGTGGCGCTCCATGTAGTCCATCTCACCATGAAAGCCGTGTTCCAACCATGCCAATAAGCCGGGCTCAGCCGATGACAAATCTACGCCTGATATCCCAATCTGGGAAAACCCCAACGCTTGCGCCCACGTCTGCAACTGCCCCAGCAAGGGTGGCGTCGGTGGTGGTGGTGGGCTAGCCTGCGCGTTATGGGTATTCACACGCCGATTGTAAAAACTCTGCCGCTGCGTCTGGTTTGGCCTGACGAAGCGGCGACCCAGGCCTTTGCGAATACCTTAGCCCAAGCGCCGGGGCTGGGTAAGGCCTTCATTGCTTTACATGGCGACCTAGGCGCTGGAAAAACCACCTTGGTGCGCCATCTGTTGCATGCGCTGGGCGTTACCGGTCGGATTAAAAGCCCCACCTACGCGGTCGTGGAGCCCTATGAGCTACCCAGCATGGCAATTTGGCATTTTGATTTTTACCGTTTCAACGATCCTCGGGAATGGGAAGACGCCGGGTTTCGCGATATTTTTTCAGGGCCCGGACTCAAACTCGCCGAGTGGCCTGAAAAAGCCGCTTCGGTTTTACCGGCTGTCGATCTCGATATCTTCATTCGCACCGACGCCGATACCCACCGCCAAGTCAGCCTCGTTGCCAATACACCCACGGGCGCAGACTTGCTATATTTTCTTTCTGAGGAAACACAATGAAGCGGCGGACGTTCCTAGAAACTGGAGCCGTCGTATTGACGCTGGGTGTGAGCCACTTGGCCCGCGGAGCCAACATCATTACGGTGCGTATTTGGCCCGCGCCTGAATACTCACGGGTCACGATTGAGTCTGACAGCGCTTTAAGCACCACCCACACTTTTGTCGCCAACCCGCCCCGATTGGCGGTGGACATTACTGGCGTGACCCTTAACCCCGCGCTCAAAGAATTGGTAGCCAAGGTCCAACCCGGTGATCCCAACATTGCAGGGATTCGGGCGGGCCAATTTACCCCCACCGTGGTGCGCTTGGTGATTGACCTCAAGCAAGCCATTCGTCCTCAGGTCTTCACACTAGCGCCGGTGGCGGCGTACCAGCACCGATTGGTATTTGACCTCTACCCCGCCCAAGCCATCGATCCCTTGGACGCATTGATCGCCCAACATATCCCGCCCAAGACTCAACCCGCCAGTTCCGACCCGCTGGGTGAATTAATGGCGCAACACAGCGGCAAGCCCACCCCTAAAAAGGCAAGCACTCCGACTGCCCCACTTTCTCCTGCCTCATCCACGCCAGCAGCCAAAACCACGCCACTCGCAAGCCCTGGCCCCGGCTCCAACACCAGCCCAAATCCAACGAATCCCACCACTGACCGGCTCATCATCATTGCGCTCGACCCAGGCCACGGCGGCGAAGACCCCGGGGCGGTGGGACCAGGCGGCACGCATGAGAAAAACGTGGTCCTCAAATTAGCGCACCTGCTACGCGACCGAATCAATGCGGCAGAAGTCAAAGGCATGACGATGCGAGCCTACTTAACCCGCGACGGTGACTTTTTTGTGCCGCTGCATGTGCGGGTTCAAAAAGCGCGACGGGTTCAGGCCGACCTGTTCATGAGTTTGCATGCCGACGCCTTCTTTACCCCCCAACCCCAAGGCGCCAGCGTGTTTGCCTTAAGCCAAGGCGGCGCGTCTAGCAGCGCTGCGCGGTGGATGGCGGCCAAGGAAAACAAGGCCGATTTGATTGGGGGTTTGAACGTCAAAGCCAAAGACGCAGTGGTGCAAAGTGCCTTGCTCGACATGAGCACGACGGCGCAAATTACCGACAGTCTCAAGCTCGGCGGCTCGCTTTTAGGAGAAATCGGTCGGGTCGGAAAGTTACACAAATCGCGGGTAGAACAAGCGTCTTTTGCCGTTCTCAAAGCCCCAGACATCCCAAGCGTTTTGGTGGAAGCCGCCTTTATCAGCAACCCCAAAGAAGAAGCCAAACTCAATAGCGAGGAATACCAAAACCAACTCGCAGACGCGTTGATACGCGGAATTTTGGCCTACTTTAGTAAAAACCCACCGCTTTCGCGCAGTCGCAAGACAGGTTAAAACGAGTAAGTACGTTTTATTTAGCGGCTTGGCGTCGTGCCCGCCAGGCGCCGAAAAACACCAACAGGCCAGGGACCAAAATCATTGCCCAGATGATTTTTTCCAAATGCAGTTTCACCCAGGGAATGTTGCCAAAAAAGTAACCCACTGTCACCAAAGACCCCACCCACAAAGCGCCGCCAAACACGTCGTAAAACGTGAATTTCGATCGGGTCATATTGGCTACGCCTGCAACAAACGGGGCGAAGGTGCGCAAAAAAGGCATGAAACGCGCGGCCACAATCGTGATGCCGCCGTAGCGCTCGTAAAAAGCATGGGCCTGGTCAAACGCGGCCTTATTGAAGAGCCTGGAATCTTCCCATTGGAATACTTTGGC
>QYPA01000004.1 GCA_007279715.1 Comamonadaceae bacterium
AGCTTGATAGAACCGATCGTTATTGTGGTTTTAGGAATGCTCATCGGCTCCATCGTTGTCGCCATGTACTTGCCTATATTTAGCATGGGACAAATCATCTAATGCCGATTGAATTTTCTTGGCCCTTAGTGGGCCTTGCGGCTGCTTTAGGGCTTGTGGTCGGCAGTTTTTTAAATGTCTTGATTTACCGCCTGCCTCGCATGCTAGAGCGCGAATGGGCCCATGAATCCGCCCTCCACCTGAGCACTGAAGTCCCCCACCATCCCCCATTGAATCTTTTTTTTCCTCGCTCGCACTGCTCGCACTGTGAGGAAAGTATTCGCTGGTATGACAATATTCCTCTTGTAAGTTACATCGTATTGCGCGGCAAATGCGCCCACTGCAATCACGCCATTGGCTTTCGTTATCCCGCCATCGAATGTATTACCGCTGTTATTTTTGCGCTTTGCGCCGTACGCTGGGGTTTGACGCCCACGGCCGGCGTGTGGTGTATCTGGGGTTCAGCATTGCTGGCACTGGCTTGTATTGACTGGGACACCCATTTGCTTCCCGACAGCATTGTTTTGCCTTTGCTGTGGCTAGGTCTGCTGAGTGCCAGTTGGGGGTGGACCTCGGTTGCTTTAGATTCTGCTGTGTGGGGCGCTGCCCTGGGTTATTTTTCTTTATGGTTGGTTTTTTGGTGCTTCAAATGGGTCACGGGTAAAGAGGGAATGGGTTATGGCGATTTCAAATTATTGGCGTGTTTAGGCGCGTGGTTTGGGTGGCCCCTGCTTTTGCCCATCGTGTTGATGGCTTCTGTCGCTGGTTCCTTGGTCGGCATTGCCTTGAAATTAAGCCATCGCCTCGGCCCAGGTGAGGCCATACCATTTGGTCCTTTTTTAGTGGGCGCAGGCTTTATCGCGATGGGATTATGAAAAAACCACCTTTAAGACTCGGAGTAACTGGTGGCATTGGCAGTGGAAAAAGCAGTGTCGCCCAAATTTTGGCCTCGATGGGGGCGGCCTGTATTGATGCGGATGCGATTTCACGGGCAACGACTGCCAGTGGGGGCCAAGCGATTCCTGCCATTGAGAAAGCCTTTGGGTCGGCCATGGTCAATGCGCAGGGAGCGTTAGAGCGCGAAAGTATGCGGGCATTGGTTTTCAAAGACCCCAGCGCCAGAGCCAAATTAGAAGCTATTGTTCACCCCTTGGTCGCGGCACAGATAGCCAAAGAAACAGCCTTGGCTTTGGCCCGTGAAGCGCCATGCTTGGTCTTTGATATCCCCTTGCTGGTCGAGTCACCGCGCTGGAGAAAGGTGTTAGACCGCGTTTTGGTTGTTGACTGTAGCCCTCAAACCCAAATTCAAAGAGTCATGCAGCGCAGCGGCTTGTCTGAGCTTGAAGTTTCCAACATCATGCGGGCCCAAAGCAGTCGGCTGACCCGGTTGCAAGCCGCGGATTTGGTTCTTTTCAATGACGGCACAGATTTTGAGACAATCACGCAAACGCTTGAGGAATTAAGACCTTTCTTCGGGCTATGATGCGCCCACTGGAAAATTGAACGTGATCCTGTACGAATACCCATTTAACGAAAAAATTCGCACCTATCTGCGTTTAGAGCAGCTGTTTTCGCGTTTATTCAAGCTCATGGGACGGACCGATGAGATGGACCACCACTTTGCGCTGACTACCCTTTTTGAAATCTTGAATGTCGGCGCACGCGCAGATCTCAAAACCGATGTACTGAAAGATCTTGAAAAACAAAAGCAAGCTCTCAACGCCTTTCGCGACAATCCTGCCATTGCGACAGACGTGTTGGATGAAATTTTGGGGCAACTCAGTGCATGTTTTGCCGGATTAAGCGGAACCCTTGGAAAATTAGGGCAAGTGCTGACTGAAAATGATTGGCTCATGAGTGTCCGCAGTCGTGCGGGTATTCCAGGCGGAACCTGCGCCTTTGACCTCCCTGCTTACCATGCGTGGCAACAACAACCGTGGGAGGTAAGACAGCAAAATCTGCGTGAATGGGTAGAAACGCTTTTGCCACTTTCACAATCCATTCAAGTCTTGCTCAACCTGTTGCGTGACTCTGGATCGCCTCAAAAAATGGTCGCGGCAAGCGGTCAGTTTCAGCAAAATTTGCCACAAGGGAAAACTGCGCAAATGTTGCGCCTCTCCGTCGATCACAATTTAGGGATCATTCCAGAGATCAGTGGAAACCGACTGCTCGTGTCCATTCGGTTCATGCGACACGAAGACGACAACCGGCTGCATGCGAGCAACGAAGACAGCCCTTTTGAAATGGCGTTGTGCTCCTAAGCGCCATGCAGGAAACACCGGAAGTTTTTCAGAAAATCGTACCCTGCCCCGCCTGCAAAGGCTACAGCCTGTATGCCCCTACCAACCCATACCGGCCGTTTTGTAGTGCCCGCTGTAAAGGTCTCGATTTAGGGGCTTGGGCCAGCGAAGAATTTCGAATGGAAGCGTCCAACCTGACTACCGACACGGAGGACCAATAACACCGAGGGTCAGGCCATGCCGCCCTAGACCTCAGGTTTTACGCTCTTGCTCCAACCATTCCAATACGGGTAATGCACCCGGCAAAATGGGACTCACCCCCACGGGAAAAACAGACCACGCAAAGGACTGCTGCTCCTTCATTTGAAGCTCCCCTGACCACTGTGTCACTTTGAAGAAATGGAGTCGGACCAAGGCGTGGGGATAATCCACCACCTCGACCTTCCACGCCTTAGCCTCGCCCATAGTGAGGCCTAGCTCTTCGTTCAATTCGCGGCTTAACGCTTCTTCAATAGATTCGCCTGCCTCTAATTTACCCCCGGGAAACTCCCAGTAACCTGCGTAGGGCTTGCCCACCGGTCGCGAGGTCAGTAAAAAAGAACCGTCAGCTTGCATCAATACGCCAACGGCGACTTCAACCATAGGCCGGTCATCGCCCCCTTGACGCAACTGATCAGGATCAGCAACAAGACTGGGGGCGGTCACTTGGGGCTGCGCCCAGAAAAATCTTTGGCAAATTGCCAGGCAACCCGTCCACTGCGGGAACCACGTTCTAATGCCCACACCAAAGCTTCTGCGCGGGAAGCCTCAATTTGCGGCGCTGAAAAACCTAAAGAACGTAGCCACTGCGCCACAATCATCAGGTACTCGTCTTGGGTGAATGGGTAAAAACTGATCCACAAACCAAAGCGCTCTGAGAGAGAAATTTTTTCTTCTACGCCTTCGCCAGGGTGAACCTCTCCCTCCTCCGTATGGGTGTATGTTAAATTCTCCGCCATAAATTCTGGCAACAAGTGACGGCGGTTGCTGGTGGCGTAAATCAAAACGTTGGCCGACGTTTCTGAGACCGAGCCGTCCAAGACGGATTTCAAGGCCTTGTAGCCTGGTTCACCTTGGTCAAAGCTCAGATCGTCACAAAAAATAATGAATTTCTCAGACCGTTTTTCAATGACTTCGACAATATCAGGCAAGTCAACAAGATCGTCCTTGTCCATTTCAATCAGTCGCAACCCTTGACTTGAAAACGTATTCAAGCAAGCGCGAACCAATGATGATTTTCCGGTTCCGCGGGCACCCGTTAACAGCACATTATTAGCCGTCAAACCCCGCACAAATTGATCGGTATTGCGCTGAATCTTTTCTTTTTGAACGTCAATTTCTTTGAGGTCATTGAGCTGCATCGGTCCGATATGACGCACTGGAACAATATAACCTTGGCCCGAGACACGCTTACGGTATCGAAAAGCCACCGAAGCGCTCCAATCGGGTTGTTCGATATCCAATCGCAACGACGACTCCACTCGCCCCATGAATTGTTCTGCGCGTAAAAGAAAATCAGTCAGTCGCATTGGTACGTCAACCCCCGCTTAGGATCGGTAATCCGCGTTAATGGTGACGTACTCGTGGCTAAAGTCACACGTCCAAACCGTGTGGGTCGCACTTCCCCGGCCAAGTTCCACTCGAACGGTGATTTCGCTTTGTTGCATAACCCGTTGACCATCCGCCTCTTGGTAGTTCGGGTGCCGACCGCCATGGGTTGCAACATGCACCTCGTCTAAATAAAGCTCGATCAGGCTCTGGTCCAAATCTTCAATGCCAGCGTAACCCACTGCAGCCAAAATTCGGCCTAAGTTGGGGTCGCTCGCGTAAAACGCGGTTTTAACCAAAGGAGAGTGGGCAATGGCATAGGCGACTTGGCTGCACTCTTGTACCGAGTTGCCACCTTCGACCTGCACCGTCATAAATTTGGTCGCACCTTCACCGTCCCGAACAATGGCTTGCGCCAGTTGTCTTGCAACTTCCAGCATCGCATTGAAAAACAATTGCCCTTCTTTGCTTTGCAAAGATTCAATGCGCGCATGCCCGGCCTGGTTCGAAGCGACAATCACAAATGAATCATTGGTGGATGTATCGCCATCGACCGTAATACGATTAAAAGAGCCCTCAGCCAACGCAGTGGCTATGGGTTGCATCAGCTTAGGGTTCACGCAAGCGTCGGTTGCAATAAAGCCCAACATAGTGGCCATATTGGGCCGAATCATGCCAGCGCCTTTGCTGATTCCCGTGATCGACACTGTTTTACCGCCAATAGCGACCTGTGCGCCAAAGGCTTTGGGCGCCGTGTCAGTGGTCATGATGGCTTGCGCAGCGCCTAGCCAATCGTCCGCTTTCGCATTTGCAATCGCACTATCTAAACCGGCAATGATGCGTTCGCTGGGCAGCGACTCCATGATGACGCCGGTAGAGAATGGAAGAATCTGGTTGGGTAAGACATTCAAACGCTCTGCCAAAGCCACGCACGTACTGTGTGCTCTGTCTAGACCATCAGCTCCGGTTCCAGCGTTGGCGTTTCCCGTGTTTACCAACAGCGCTCTGATTTCTTCACCTTGCTTTAAGTGTGTTTGGCAGATCTGAACAGGAGCTGCGCAAAAACGATTTGTCGTAAAGACACCGCCTACGCTGCAGCCCGGATCCAATAAAAAAACGCTTAAGTCTTTTCGGCCTTGCTTGCGAATTCCAGCTTCAACGATTCCAATTTTGACGCCCGCAATAGGAAATAAACTTTTCTCATCCGGGGGTAGCAAATTCACTGACATGGCTTTGGCCTTAGGCGAGTTTGCCGTGGCAAAACTTGTATTTTTTTCCTGAGCCACACGGGCAAGGGTCATTGCGACCGACCCGTGGTACTGCAGGTTCCAATCCTGCGGCTAAGACATCGGCAAGTGTTGTCTGTGGTTCACCGGTTTCGGTGGGGGCGGTGTACGTGATGTTGTTGATATTTTCAGCACGCGACTCTAAAGCTTGCGCAGCCTCTTCAATTTGCTCACTAGACTGAATACGCACCGTCATCAATGTCTTGGTGACATCATTTTTCACAGAATCGAGCATTTGCCCAAAGAGCTCAAACGCCTCGCGCTTGTATTCTTGCTTAGGCTGCTTTTGCGCGTAGCCGCGCAAATGGATACCTTGGCGCAAGTAATCGAGCGCACTCAAATGGTCGCGCCACTGGGAGTCAATGGTTTGGAGTAACACCATGCGCTCAAACTGGGTAAAACTCTCAGCACCGACTTGCGCAATTTTTTCAACAAAAGCCGCATTGGCTGCGGTTACCACAGCATTCAAAACATCCTCATCGCTAATGGCAGATGCATTAGCGATCAATGACTTCAAATCTACTTCAATTTGCCATTCCTCGCGAAGAACGCTTTGCAGGCCCGGGATATCCCATTGCTCTTCGACCGATTCCACCGGAACGAACTGATGCACCAAATCTTGAAAACTACCCTCGCGCAAAGCAGCGATTTGGGCATTGAGGTCTGAGGCATCCAAAATGGCATTGCGCTGCTGATAAATCACTTTGCGCTGGTCATTGGACACATCATCGTATTCCAGCAACTGCTTACGCATATCAAAATTACGTGCCTCAACCTTGCGTTGTGCACTTTCAATGCTGCGCGTAACGATGCCCGCCTCAATGGCTTCACCATCGGGCATTTTGAGGCGCTCCATGATGGCCTTCACTCGGTCGCCCGCAAAGATACGCATCAAGGCGTCATCTAAACTTAAATAGAAGCGCGAGGAACCTGGATCGCCTTGGCGGCCCGAGCGACCTCGCAATTGGTTGTCAATACGGCGAGATTCATGGCGCTCTGTGGCGATGATACGCAAGCCCCCCAATGCTTTAACGGCTTCGTGGTCGGCCGTCCATTGGGTTTTTAATTGCGCAACCTGGCTGTCTTTATCTTGCGCGGTAAGACTCTCATCGGCGAGTACCGACTCGATATTTTTCTCAATATTTCCACCCAAAACAATATCGGTTCCGCGACCAGCCATATTGGTGGCAATGGTGATCATTTTGGCGCGGCCGGCCTGGGCCACGATATCCGCTTCGCGGGCATGCTGTTTTGCGTTGAGAACTTGGTGCGGAAGTTTTTCTTTGGTCAATAGTTCAGCAATGATTTCTGAATTCTCGATAGACGTGGTTCCCACCAAAACGGGCTGACCCCGCTCAAAACATTCGCGAATGTCTTCAATCGCAGCGGTATATTTTTCTCGCGTGGTTTTATACACGCGGTCCAGTTGGTCTTCGCGTCGGCTGATGCGATTCGGTGGAATCACGACCGTCTCAAGACCGTAGATTTCTTGGAACTCATATGCCTCGGTATCCGCAGTCCCCGTCATTCCCGAGAGTTTTCCGTACAAGCGGAAGTAATTCTGAAACGTAATCGACGCCAGTGTTTGGTTTTCGGCTTGGATCGTTACGCCTTCTTTCGCTTCGACGGCCTGATGTAAACCATCACTCCAGCGACGGCCCGTCATCAAACGGCCCGTGAACTCATCGACGATCACGATCTCACCCTCTTGGACGACATAGTGTTGGTCGCGGTGGTAGAGGTGGTTAGCACGCAATGCGGCGTACACATGGTGCATCAACGCAATATTGGCAGGGTCATAAAGCGAAGACTCCGCTGGAATTAAACCCAAGTTCGATAGCAAACGCTCAGCACTTTCATGGCCCTGCTCGGTCAAAAACACTTGTTGCGTTTTTTCATCCAGCGTGAAGTCTCCGGGCGTAATCACACCCTCTCCCGTACGGGGGTCCAATTCGCCCTCTTGGCGCGTCAAGGAAGGAATCACATGGTTAATCGCGACATACATCGCGGTGTGGTCTTCCGCCTGTCCGCTGATGATCA
>QYPA01000014.1 GCA_007279715.1 Comamonadaceae bacterium
ACTTGGCTGCTGCTGGGAACATCAATCACCAAGTCACCCAATACCTGGGCCGAGCACGACAAACGCCGTCCTGGCTGCATCGGTTGGGTGCTGCAATATTCCTGCTCTACCGCTGACACCGAGGAAAGATTGTCGTTACTGGAGACGACGCCGTGTTTGGAAAACTCACCCTCGGATACCAAGACCTGGCAGCGGCCACAAATACCCCGGCCACCGCACACCGAGTCGATGTCCACACCCAAGGATCGAGCCGCTTGGAGCAAAGAAGATCCCACCGGGAAACGGCCACGCCGCCCAGAAGGAGTAAACACTACCAATGCATCTTTACCACTCACAAGCACACTCCCAAAAATTGAACAACGATGGCTTAACTTGCGCGGCGACGGGTTCCGGTTTCGCGGCGACCTCGGCCCATTTCACCATCAGCACCCATAGAAGGCGCCTCTCTGAATCTGCGAATCCAACGCATGCAATCTGGATCATGCCCCATCATGACGTCGGCTGCCATACAGGCCTTAACAACCTCAGCATGCAGAGGATTTGTAATCGCAGAGGTCATGCCTGATGCGATTGCCATCGTCAGGAAGCCCGCATTGATTCCGTTTCGCTCTGGCAATCCAAAGCTCACATTGGAAGCGCCACAGGTTGTGTTGACTTTCAGCTCAGTACGCAAGCGGTGCACCAAGCGCATCACCTGAACACCGGCCTGGTTGATAGCCCCAATAGGCATCACCAAGGGATCCACCACGATATCGCAGGCAGGAATGCCATAGTCTGCAGCACGTTCAACAATTTTCTTAGCTACGGCGAATCGCACATCCGGGTCTTGCGAAATACCGGTCTCGTCATTGGAAATAGCCACGACGGCCGCGCCGTATTTTTTGACCAAAGGCAACACCGTTTCTAAACGGTCTTCTTCGCCGGTGACGGAATTGACCAAGGCCTTGCCTTTGTAAACAGCCAAGCCGGCCTCAAGCGCGGCCACGATAGACGAGTCAATCGACAAAGGAACGTCGGTTACGCCTTGCACCAATTGAATCGCTTTTGCCAACATGCCGGGCTCATCGGCCAGCGGAATACCAGCGTTGACATCGAGCATATGGGCGCCTGCTTCTACCTGGGCCAAAGCATCCGCAATCACACGGCTGTAGTCGCCGGCCATCATTTCTGCAGCCATGATCTTGCGACCTGTTGGGTTAATACGCTCGCCAATGATGACAAAGGGACGATCAAATCCAATGACGATTTCTTTTGTTGCTGAGCTAATGATGGTATCGGTCACGCTGTTTCCTTAGAGGGTTGGTTTGTAGTTTGGGAGGGGGTATCGCGACCGGGGAACCATGGCACACGGCCACCAAGCACCCCGGAGCTTTGGATAATGTTGGCAACGGTATCTTCTTGGCGATAAGCCATCACATGGACGCCAGAAACGCCTTTGATTTCTTTGACTTCTTGGATGATTTCAATGCAAATTTTTTGCCCTTCAAGCGCTTGCTTTTCAGCACCCGCCATCCGCTTGATCACCGCATCTGGGATATGTACGCCAGGCACATTGGTACGCATCCACTCGGCTACCTTGGCAGAGCGCATCGGGCCCACGCCGACCAAAATAAATACTTTATCGAGTAAGCCCAAGTCTTCCACGCGTTTCATGTATTCCCGCAGGCGGGGCACGTCGTAGCAATATTGAGTTTGAATAAACTGCGCCCCAGCGGCAACTTTCTTAGCCAAGCGATCCGCACGCCACTCAAAAGGCAAACCAAAAGGATTGGCCGCAGCGCCAAAGAAAACACGCGGCGCATACGTCACTTTGCGGCCACTTTGGAATTTGTGTTCATCACGCATCCCACGCCCAATTTCAAGCAAGGACATGCAATCCAAATCAAAAACTGGCTTAGCTTGCGGATGGTCACCCGACTGCACTCCGTCTCCGCTTAAGCACAGCATATTGGCCACGCCCATGGCTGCACCACCCAAAATATCGCCTTGAATGGCGATACGATTTTTGTCGCGGCAAGAAATCTGCATGATTGGGGCGTAACCGACGCGGGTTAAGAGCGCGCACACCGCCAAACTTGACATATGGCAATTGGCTCCGCTGCCGTCGGTGGCATTGATCGCATCGACATAACCGTCAAACAACTGGGCCCGGCGATAAACTTCGGATCCATCGGCAGAGTCTGGCGGATCCAACTCCGCAGTGACCGCAAAGGCGCCGCTGCGTAAAACGCGCTCTAGGCGCCCGGGGGATGTATGCCCCGGCAGAATCGGTAAGGGATAACCTGGAACGGGTTCGTCTTCAAATTTCATGCGTTTTTCTCCCGCGCTACTTTGAGCCAAGATGACTTGCCTTTAAGCCGACCGTCCACCGCGAACTGAACGACTTTGATCGCCTCTTTGCCTTCAACCATGCGCTGACTGCCCTCAAAACCTTCGACCCACACACAGCGCATTTCGGGTTTGACTTCGCAATTGCCATTGGCACGGACACCGCCACACGGCCCATTGCGTAACGTCTTGGGGCAGTTCATAGAACAGGACATCCCTGTTGAACTCAGCGCACATTGACCACACATTTGGCAATCAAAAAGAAACCCTTTGACCACTTTTTCAACCACTGCGACCGGTTTTTCTAATCGCTCGTAGCCAATGGCTTTCCACAGGGGGTGTAACGCCACAAAAACCGCTTCAAAACCTTTGTAAAAAATCTCCATGCCTCGGGCATTGCGCACAGACCAACGACGAACTGAATACATCACGCGTCTCCGTCAGGGTTAGGAACACTGGCTTCATCGGCGGCAATGACAGTGGGGGACGCCAAAGTGGTGTCTACCCCATGTGCGCGGATGATGCGAAGGAGGTCTTCATCGGAATACAAGGCTTCAATTCGCGCTGCTTCAGCATTCGCTTCGGCTTGGATATCATCGCCACAATCTTTGGGATCACTGCGTTTCCAGTCGGCCAGATAGTCACCTGAGCTGGCCTTACCCGCTCGCATCGCGGCCCGGTCTACCGCTTCTTGAAAACGGTGCGAGAGTTGCACCTTGCCTGTTTCGCGGCCACGCTTGACCACCACTTGGGCGGGCACGTCGCGCCAGGAAATCACAATCAGTTTTGCCATTGGATTACTTTCTCGTTTGCATTTCTTAAACTGCCGTCCAACGCGCCATAGCCCGTCAAACGGTACTCAAAGGACAAACCCAATCGGTCTGCCGCACGCTGCCCAAGGGACACCCCTTCTGGTGACGCTATCTGAGCCAGATACACCAGCTTTTTGTAGTTACCAAAATACACCGGCAACAACTCAGGGTGCTTATCAATCCCCAATCCGTGCATGATCAATCGCTCGAAGTGCCGAAGTAAAAAATCAGTCAAGTAGAAGGACCCGATTTCATCGTCACACAACTGCTCAAATACCGCAGACCCCGCGTAAAACTCATAACAGTGGGCCCCTGCAATGCGCTCAATCTTTTCTTCTTTCAGCACGGCATCTAACAAACCGCCCGTCCCACAATCGGCATAAGCCACAAAAATGTTTTTGTAGCGGGACTTGAAATGCTGAATTTTTTCGCGCACCAAGGCCGGAATTTTTTCTGGCCGGTTGTGCAATTCCGCTGGCAAACAGGTCACATCCATGTGCAACCACTGGTTTGCTGTGCGCAGGGCGATGATTTCACGCCCTAAGGCACCGCAGGCAATCACCAAGGTGTTTGCAACTGCGGTCATAGCATTCCTCTAAAGCGGGGTTTGCTTTGATCTAGCCGCTTAAGCAGCAGCCCTAGCGCGGCGAGCAGCGATCAGCGTTTTAGCGGTTTCAACAGCAATACCCGCATCACGGCAGTAAGCATCCGCCCCAACCGCTTTGCCAAACTCTTCATTCAAAGGAGCGCCGCCCACGAGCACGATAAAGTCATCACGCAAACCTTTTTCCTTCAAGGTATCAATCACGACCTTCATGTAAGGCATGGTGGTGGTCAATAGCGCAGACAAGCCCAAAATGTCAGGTTTGTGCTCTTCCAGAGCCGCGAGGTATTTTTCTACGGGGTTATTGATACCGAGGTCAATCACCTCGAAACCAGCACCTTCCATCATCATTCCGACCAGGTTTTTACCGATGTCATGGATATCACCTTTGACGGTACCAATTACCATCTTGCCAATGGGCTCAACTCCGGTTTCCGCCAACAGAGGGCGTAAAATTTCCATGCCGCCCTTCATTGCGTTGGCAGCGAGCAAAACTTCCGGCACAAATAAAATACCGTCACGGAAATCAACGCCCACAATACGCATACCCTCGACCAAAGCGTCATCGAGAACCCGGGCAGCAGACCAACCGCGACCCAGCAAAATATTGGTGGCTTCAATCACTTCGTTGCGCAAACCGTTGTACAGGTCATCATGGACCTGCTCGGTTAACTCTTCATCATTGAGCGTGCTCAAATCCAGATCGTCAAATTCTTCAGCCACAGCAAACTCCTTAGGGTTGATTCCACGGTTCCCTCATTGGGGACACACTACTTGTTGAAAATGTACGAGTCAGTGACTCGCGACGCTGACAGTTTAGCGACTTGTGATTGTCGCTACACGACAGGCCACTTACCTAGCCATTCAATGCAAACAATTGCCGCCATACCCCCTGAATCGGCCGTCGTTGAGGGGGAAATCCCTGTCGCCACAAGATAACATTCGGGGAGCAAAGTCCCTAGACTCATCCCCGCGTCAGGACTGTTCACCCCTGATCTTTAGTTAAAAATTCCCATCGGAGAAAATTTCAATGACCGTCCACCTCGAAGGCAAGCCCCACTACATCTTGAACGCCACCTGCGACAGCCGCCTCGGAACGGTCGCCTCGGTTTCGGGGTTTTTGGCTTCCCGCCAGTGCTATATCACCGATATGCAGCAGTTTGATGATGTTCTAAGCGAACGGTTTTTTATTCGTGTGACTTTTTATGGTGATGTCAAAAACACCCCTGAATTGGAAGCGCTACGTGAACAGTTTGCAGAAGTGGCTCAAAAAGAAAAAATGGAGTGGTCGATCCACGACGCTGAAAAGAAACCTCGTGTCTTGCTCATGGTGTCCAAGTTCGATCACTGCCTCGTGGATTTGATGTACCGCCAACGCACCGGTGTTCTCAAAATGGAAATCAGCGCGGTTGTCTCCAACCACCCGGATTTCAAAGCCCTGGTTGAAGCCCAAGGCATCCCGTTCATTCTCTTGCCCGTGACGCCTGAGACCAAAGCCCAGCAAGAAAACCGATTGATGGAAATTGTCGGAGAAACCAATAGCGAATTGGTGGTTTTGGCCCGTTACATGCAAGTACTCTCAAACGACCTGTGCCAGCGCTTACGCGGTCGGGCAATCAATATCCATCACTCGTTCCTACCCGGCTTCAAAGGCGCGAAACCTTACCACCAAGCCCATGAGCGCGGGGTCAAACTCACCGGCGCGACAGCCCATTACGTGACTGCGGATTTGGATGAAGGTCCGATCATTGAGCAAATTGTGGAACGCGTCGACCACACTTACACGCCAGAGAAATTAGCTGCCGCCGGAAGAGATTCCGAGTGCCGCGCGTTGGCAGCAGCCGTGCGTTTCCATATCGAGAGGCGCGTGTTCTTAAACGGCAGCCGAAGCGTTGTATTTCGTTAAAAACTAAACCTTAGTCACCGCCTCGTCGGGCTCAAGCAGGGCGAGACGGCTGTTGCGCCGCTCGGCACTGGGCGTGTGCCCGAAAAGGTCGCGGTAGCATTTGGAAAAATGCGGCGGCGACTGAAAACCACAGGCAACGGCGATCTCCATGATGGACATCGCTGTTTGCAGCAAGAGGCTGCGGGCGCGGCGTAAACGCATGTCAAGGTAGTACTTGGTAGGAACTTCCCCCACGTAACGCTTGAACAAGCGCTCAATTTGCCGGCGCGAAACGCCCACCAAATTTGCAATTTCATCCAACGACAAAGGCTCCTCTAAATTAGCCTCCATAAGCGCTGCAGCCTCAATCAAATTTTCATGGAAGAGGCCTACACGCGCCATCAAAGGAACGTGCTGGCGGTCTTGGTCGTTGCGAATACGGTCCAAAATGAATTGGTCTGAAATCATCGGGGCGACTTCCCGTCCGAGATCTGTCTTAATGATGTTGAGCATCAAATCCAAGGGCGCAATGCCCCCGGTGCAGGTATAGCGGTCTCGGTCAATCGCAAACAACTGCCGTGAAAAGATCACTTTGGGAAACTGCTCCTCTAAGGCAGACATATTTTCCCAATGCACCACCGCTTTGTATTTATCGAGCAAGCCCGCCTTGGCTAGCGCATAACCCCCGGTACATAAAGCACCCAAAGCCACTTGCCGCTGCGATAACTTTCGCAACGTCGCAATAACCTTTGTGGTACAGGCACCTTCAATGTCCACGCCGCCACATACAAACACAATATTGGCAGTGCCAATATCGGCCACAGGAACGGTTGGTGCCATCGCCAATCCGTTGCTAGCGGTCACCGGCTCACCGTTGGTGCTGGCTAAAACCCATTCATAAATATTTTGATTGGCAACCCGATTAGCCATTCGCAAAGCCTCTACTGCGCTTGATAAAGCAATCAAGGAGTAGTTCGGCAACGTCCAAAAAACAAATCGCTTTTTGGGTAGCTGATTTTTTTCGAGTAATGACTTAGTCACAAAGGGTCTTGAATCGGTAAGGTTATTCATTATCCTACTTTCGATCCATTTTTGACTCTTACTAGATGCGCAGGCAGAAAGAAGAAAGGACTTAGTGTCTTTCGACGCTAAGTCCTTATTTCATTTGGTGCGGCTGGCAGGAATTGAACCCACGACCCCTTGGTTCGTAGCCAAGTACTCTATCCAACTGAGCTACAGCCGCTAAGCTTCAAATTCTATCACAGGTTCATCAGTGTTCGGGCATCGCTAGGGGACGCGATGGCGCGGCCTGCACGCTCTGCGCAGCGTGCTAATTCTGCGATCAATGCGCCGTTTCCGCTGGCACGCTTTCCATCGGGTAAGTAAAAAGTATCTTCTAAACCGGTCCGTAACATTCCACCCATATCAGCAGTTTTCTGGTGCACGGGCCAAATCTCTGCGCGTCCAATCAACGTGCTTTGCCACATGCTATTGGGCGCCATATAGCGTGGCAAAAGCGCTAAGAGTTCAGCATCGCAGGGCATGCCTGAAGCTACGCCCATGACCAAGTTGTACTCCGCTTTACCCATGCTGGGTTTGAGCATTCCCGCTTTGATATACATCGTGACCGATCGCACAATTCCCACATCAAAACACTCAAACTCAGGGTGGGTTCCAGAGTCGGCCATCACATCTAAAAACTGCTGCACCTTCGCAACGGGGTTGTCAAACACCATGGGCGGCCAAGCCCATTGGCCATCTTCTTTAATCTTGAGGTAGTTCAAACTGCCGGCGTTACACGCTGCAATTTCGGGCTTGATACGGCGAATACAGTCCAAGGGGCCGCTGATATCTTTACCAACGACTCCTGTGGTGAGGTTGATGATGACGCCAGGACAGGCATCACGAATCGCCATCACAACCGACTCCATCACATCCGGATCCCACGAAGGCAAATGACCTTTGCCTGGCTCTTGTTGGCGCACATGCACATGCATCACACTCGCTCCCGCATTAAAAGCGTCTCTTGCTTCAGCGGCCATTTGGGCGGGCGAGACTGGAACTGGGTGTTGCTCCGGATTGGTAAGAACGCCGGTCAGGGCGCAGGTCAAAATCGCTTTGTCCATGGTTTGTCTTTCTATGAAATTTCTACCAGCAAGGCGTCAGCATCTATTTGTTGACCTGGCTCCGCATGCAAGGCCAACACGCTCCCAGCCACTTGCGCACACAACCACATTTCCATCTTCATCGCCTCGACGCACAACAACTGCTGCCCCTCAGACACCGTATCGCCCACCGCCACCAAGACGCGGGTCACTTTACCGGCAAACGTTGCATGGGCTTTACCCGGGTCTTGAACAGCCAGTTTTTGTGCCATTGCATTGTGTTCTGAGAAAACGAACTGATATCCGTCCATTGCTAAATGAACTTGCAAGCCCGAAACCCAAGCCACCGCGGACTGCACAACGCCCTCCAATGAAAACCGAAGCGTGCCCTGCTCAAAAGAGTGAACTTGGGCACGCATAGGCAAGGCATCAGGGGATTGCGCTGGGTCAAGCATTTCAATCAAAACGGCACCGTCGGCATCCGGCAAAACATGCAAGAAGCGTGTTTCTGACTCGCAGTGCAACTGCATACCAAACGCGGCTACGCTGTCAGAGCGCCAACTGCTGCCATGCTGCGCAACCCTTACCAACGCTGCAACTTGCCACGCTTTGGAACTGGGTTGCGGTTTTTCTAACAGTGCTTCCCCATCGCTGGCCCATTGGTCAATCAGCGTTGTGGTCATCTGGGCTTTGCGAAACGTGGGGTGATCCAACAGGTCGGATAAAAATCGGTTGTTATTTCGCAGTCCTAAAAGAGGGGCATTTCTTAAAGCCGCACGAAGTCGGCGAATGGCATCGTCTCGGTCACGACCGTGTGCAATCACTTTTGCAACCATGGGATCGTAAAACGGCGAAATCACATCTCCTTCTTGGACGCCATGGTCAATCCGAACCCCCGCGTGCAAAGCCGCTTGAGGCTTCCACCAAAGAATTTTCCCAGTTTGCGGAACAAAGCCCACATAAGGATCTTCCGCATACAAACGCGCTTGGATCGCATGGCCTTCAAAACGAATATCTGCTTGTTTCAAAGGCAGAGGTTCACCTGCGGCAACGCGCAGTTGCCATTCCACCAGGTCTAAGCCCGTCACCATTTCCGTCACCGTGTGCTCCACCTGCAATCGGGTGTTCATTTCTAAAAAATAGTGGTTGAGGTCGGCATCGACGATAAATTCCACGGTGCCTGCGCCTTGGTAAGCCACCGCCAATGCAGCAGCGACAGCGTCACGCCCCATGCGCTCGCGCATGGCCGGGCTGACGATAGGCGAAGGAGTTTCCTCAATCACTTTTTGGCGTCTGCGCTGTGCGGTGCAATCACGCTCACCCAAATAAACCGCGTTGCCGTGCTGATCGGCAAATACCTGAATTTCAATATGGCGGCCGTTGTAAATCAAACGCTCCAACATCAGATCGCCATTGCCAAAGGCGCTAATGGCCTCACGGCGTGCGCTTTCAATGGCAGAAGGCAGCTCCTCTTGGCTTGCAACGTGGCGCATACCGCGCCCCCCGCCGCCCGCCGTGGCTTTGACCAACAACGGAAACCCCAGCGCAATTCCTTGTGTCAGTAACACCGCATCATCCGCATCCGGCTCCATAAAGCCTGGCGCACAGGGAACCCCAGCTAGGAGCATCCGCTGTTTGGCCCTGGCCTTGTCACCCATGGCCAACATGGCTTGGGGCGTCGGGCCAATGAAAACCAAACCCGCATCCAAACACGCTTGGGCAAAGCCAGCGTTTTCACTGAGAAAACCGTAACCGGGGTGAACGGCATCTGCCCCCGATTGGTGGGCGGCTTGCAAAATCGCAGCGATATTCAAGTACGAATCTTTAGCCTCTGAGCCGCCGATATAAACCGCTTCATCGGCCATGCGCACGTGCAAAGCTTGGCGATCGGCATCGCTAAATACAGCCACGGTGGTGTAACCCAAATCCCGTGCCGTTCGCATTACGCGACAAGCTATTTCACCGCGATTGGCTATGAGTATTTTTGAAAAAGTCATGGGGTGAGTTATTTGAATAACGGGGGCTTACATTCGTGCCACGCCGAAAGTATTGGGCCGCAAAGTGCGTTGATCCGCCTCGGCTGCGATCGTCAGACACAGGCCTAATACACGGCGGGTTTCGCGGGGGTCAATGATTCCGTCATCCCACAGGCGTGCGGTCCCAAATAAAGCGGTGGACTCTTTATCTAAACGCACACGAAGTCCGTCAGACATCGCTTGCAACGCTTCTTCATTGGGCACTTCACCGCTACGCTCCATCTTGCTGCGGTTCACGATGTCCATCACCTTCGCCGCTTGTGCGCCACCCATGACTGCGGTTCGAGCCGTCGGCCAGGCAAAAATAAAGCGCGGA
Organism: Comamonadaceae bacterium; assembly: GCA_007279715.1. GTDB lineage: Bacteria > Pseudomonadota > Gammaproteobacteria > Burkholderiales > Burkholderiaceae_C > Allorhodoferax. Next base: position 10,087 of record QYPA01000014.1, read on the forward strand.
TCAAAGCCACGCCCGCACATCCCATAATTTCCCGCGCCAAAGGAGCCGCCCAAAACAAAAGTGAATTTAGGAACCCGGGCATTGGCAACGGCTTGAATCATTTTGGAACCATGCTTGATGGCGCCACCACGCTCAGCCGCCGAGCCAACCATATAGCCTGTCGTATTTTGTAGAAAAACCAAGGGCGTGGCGCTTTGGTCGCACAACTGAATGAACTGTGCCGCTTTGGTAGAACCGATCGGCTGAATCGGTCCGTTGTTTCCAAGGATGCCCACCAAGTGGCCTTGAACCCGTGCGTGGCCACACATCATTTCCGGGGCATAACTGGCTTTGAACTCCAAAAAGTCAGACCCATCCACCAAACGCGTAATCACTTCCCGCACGTCATAGGGCTCGCGTTCATCCGCAGGAACCACGCCCATTAACTCTTGCGTGTCATACAAGGGTTCTGCAAAAGAA
>QYPA01000025.1 GCA_007279715.1 Comamonadaceae bacterium
CAATTTACCGCAGAGTGCGTGGGCTAAAGGCATTAGCGCATTCACGATTGTGTTTGCTGCGGGTCAAATAGTGGGGCCCACGATGGTGGGTTGGATTGCGGACGGCGAGGGCGGCCTTGAGCGCGGATTGCTCGTCTCCGCGCTTGCGCTTTGGTTAGGAAGCGCGTTGGCCTGGCGTCAAAAACCGCTTGCTTCTCGAGCGCATTAACGCGTTAAGAGTCTTATCCGTTTGCGCGCATCATCGCGGCCGCTTTTTCTGCAATCATGATGGTCGGAGCGGTGGTGTTACCGCCAGTGAGGGTCGGCATGATAGAGGTGTCTACGACGCGCAAACCCTCAATGCCGTGGACTTTCAGTTCTGCATCAACAACCGCCATGGGGTCGCTGTGCGGCCCCATCTTGCATGTGCCACAAGGGTGGTATTCAGTGTCGGAGTGGTCGCGCAAGAATTGCTCAATTTGTTTAGGATTGTTTCGATCAACCGGGTAGAGCATTTCACCGCGACAATCATCGAGTGCGGGCGCACCCAAAATGTCGAGACCGATTTGTGTGCCTTTGACTAAGGTCGCTAAATCATCGGGGTGTTGAAAAAAGCCAGGGTCAATCAATGGAGCATCGTCAGCATTCTTGCTTTGCAGCGTGACGGAGCCACGGCTTTTGGGTCGGCACAAGGTCACGTGTAAGGTATAGCCGTGACCCAAGTGCATTTTTCGGTTGTGGTCATCCACAATGCCCGTGCACAGTGCGAGTTGGATATCTGGCTTTTCTGCGCTGCTTTCGGTTTTGAGAAAGCCTTGTGTTTCAGCAACGTTGGATGTGACCCAGCCGCTGCGCTTATTGCGCCACTCAAAAATAGATTTCAACAAAATCCAGCTGCCGCGTAAAGAAACGCCTAATGCCAGTGTAGGTTTCGGCGTGCGCTGAATCAACACCGTTGTCACATGGTCTTGCAAGTTTTGTCCAACGCCTGGGAGAGTGTGTAGGGTGGTGATGTGGTGTGATTCAAGGTGCGCCTGCTGCCCAATACCTGAGAGCATTAACAACTGTGGAGAACCAAAGGCGCCGGCACTGAGTACAACCTCTTTTTTGGCGTGTGCTTTGTGTAGTTGGCCGTTATGCAAATACTCGACACCCGTCGCACGTTTATTTTCTAAAAGAATTTTTTGCGTATGGGCACGTGTGATGACGGTGAGGTTGGGGCGGTTGAGGTGTGGCGTGATGTAGGCTTTGGCTGCGCTCCAGCGTTCGCCGCCGTCTTGCATCGCCTGTGTCGGCCCGACGCCCAGTTGCTGCTCACCGTTGTAATCTTTGGTTTGTGCTAGACCGGTTTGCTCACACGCTTTGAGAAAAATATCGTTCAAAGGGCTGGGGCTGCGTAGGTAGCTCACAGGCAGAGGCCCGCCAACTCCGCGGTATGCATCCGCACCAAAACACAAGTTGTTTTCTGATTTTTTGAAATATGGCAGGACCGCATCGTAATTCCAGCCCGGGTTCCCTAAACTGGCCCAATGGTCATAGTCGAATCGGTGCCCACGTGTGTAAACCATCGCGTTGATCGATGTACTTCCACCCATCACTTTTCCTCGCGGCTGGTACCCTTTTCGGCCATTAAAGCCCGCTTGAGGCGTGGTCTCATACCCCCAGTTGTGAATTTTTAAGGGCGCGCTGATGGCAAAGCCCATGGGGGCATGGATCAGCACGGAGTCATCAGGTCCACCTGCCTCTAACAGGCATACGCGCACGTTGGCGTCTTCGCTCAGGCGGCTTGCGACAACGCATCCTGCGGCGCCGCCGCCGATGACGATGTAGTCAAAATTTGTGTGGGTCGCATCGTGAGTATTCATTTTTATTCTTTCAAAAAGCGTTTGTTTAATCGCGGTAACTGGTATCTAAGCGGTCGAGTTTTCGAAGTAAAGCAGGCCAAGCAAACGCCCCGCCGATACCGCCCGTTTGTGTGCGCATCACCTGCGCAACGCCATCAATAATGCGGGGATCAACGTGCGTCAGCGCACCGCCTGTTTGGGCGCCGATTTGAATTTGGCAGGTGGACTCAAAGTTGTACATCAGCAAGAACGCTTCAGCAATGCTGCTGCCCACGGTGAGTAGTCCGTGGTTGCGCAGCATCAGATGATTGGCGTGCCCGAGGTCGGCCTGTAAGCGCGGCTTTTCATCATCTCGCAGTGCCACGCCTTCATAGGTGTGATAACCCAACGAGGCGAGTACAAAGGTGGACTGCTGGCTGATAGGCAAAACGCCACAGGCCTGCGCACTGACAGCGACGCCTGCGCGGGTATGCGTGTGCAATACACAGGCCGCATCGTCGCGTACCGCGTGCACCGCGCTGTGGATGACAAACCCTGCAGGATTCACTGGGAATGGCGACTCCATCAGCTTGTTGCACTGTTGGTCAATTTTGACCAGGCTGCTGGCGGTGATTTCATCAAACATCATCCCGTAGGGGTTGATCAAGAAGTGGTGGTCTGGGCCGGGAAGGCGGGCACTGATGTGGGTAAAGATCAAGTCGCTCCAACCATACGCAGCAACCAAGCGATAGCACGCTGCCAAGTCCACCCGCAATTGCCATTCTTCGGCGCTGACTAAGCTTTTGACGGAGGGTATGTGCATCGCGTTGGGTTCCCATTGGCAGGGTTAGAAAAAAGATCTGGACACTCTAACCCAAGCCCTTGTGTTTACGCCATAGGGTAAAGACTAGGGGGTGTTGGAGAAAAGGGCGGGCCTCGGTAAAATAGCCCCTCTTTGCCTTTGTTGGACTTCCATGCTTTACCCACAACACTTTGACGTGATCGTCGTCGGCGGCGGCCATGCCGGGACCGAGGCTGCGTTGGCTGCTGCGCGGATGGGTTGCGCAACCTTGCTTTTGACGCACAACATTGAGACGCTTGGGCAAATGAGTTGCAACCCGTCAATCGGTGGCATTGGCAAGGGGCACTTGGTTAAAGAGGTGGACGCATTGGGTGGCGCCATGGCGCTGGCAACGGACGAAAGCGGCATTCAATTTCGCATCCTGAACTCAAGCAAAGGGCCCGCCGTTCGCGCAACGCGCGCCCAAGCTGATCGCGTTTTGTACAAAGCGGCGGTCCGTCGCATGTTAGAAAACCAACCTAATTTGTGGCTCTTTCAACAAGCGGTGGATGACTTGGTGGTTGAAGGTGGTCGTGTCACGGGCGCAGTCACCCAGATCGGCATTACCTTTCGCGCGAAGACCGTGGTGCTGACCGCTGGGACTTTTTTAGATGGCAAGATTCACGTGGGCATGAACCACTATGCCGCGGGCCGAGCGGGAGATCCGCCGGCTGCCCGCTTGAGCGCCCACTTGAAAGAATTGCAATTGCCGCAGGGCCGACTCAAGACGGGAACCCCCCCGAGATTGGACGGGCGATCGATTGACTTTAGCAAGTGCCTGGAGCAGCCGGGCGACGGGATGGCTGGGGGCATGAGCCCCGCCATGCCGGTGTTTAGTTTCATGGGCCGGGTAGAGCAACACCCGCAGCAAATGCCGTGCTGGATCACCCACACCAACGCCCGCACCCATGACATTATTCGCAGCGGCTTTGACCGCAGCCCGATGTTTACCGGTCAGATAGAAGGCGTGGGCCCGCGCTACTGCCCTAGCGTGGAAGACAAAGTGAACCGTTTTGCGGACAAAGAAAGCCACCAAATTTTCTTAGAGCCCGAAGGCCTTACCACCCACGAGTACTACCCCAACGGCATCTCCACCAGCCTGCCTTTTGACATCCAGTTGGACTTGGTGCGCAGCATGCAAGGTTTGGAAAACGCCCATATCTTGCGCCCGGGCTACGCCATTGAGTACGATTATTTTGACCCCCGCTCACTCAAGAGCAGTTTTGAAACACGCCAAATTGGCGGTCTGTTTTTTGCGGGGCAGATCAACGGAACCACCGGCTACGAAGAGGCTGCTGCCCAAGGCTTGTTTGCTGGCGTGAACGCCGCATTGCAAGCAGGGGCTCAAACCGCCTGGACCGGTGACACCTGGCTACCAGGAAGAGACGAGGCTTACTTGGGCGTCCTGGTGGACGACTTGATCACCAAAGGCGTGACCGAGCCCTACCGCATGTTCACCAGCCGCGCGGAGTTTCGCCTGCAATTGCGCGAAGACAACGCCGATGTTCGGTTGACCGAAGTGGGGCGCAAACTCGGCCTCGTGGACAACGCCCGCTGGGATGCCTTTTGCCGAAAGCGGGACGCTGTTTCACGTGAAACAGAGCGCCTGCGATCCATTTGGGTCAACCCCAACAACCTCCCGGCCAGCGAGTCTCTACGGGTACTGGGTAAGGAAATAGACCACGAATACAGCCTGGGCGAACTGCTCAGACGCCCAGATGTGGGTTATGCCGCTTTGATGGGTCTTGACGGTGGAAAGTACGCCAACGGCGAATTACCGGTGCAACCCAGCGGCGGGAATGTTTTTGTGGCGGGGGTGATTGAGCAGGTGGAAATTGCTGCCAAATACTCTGGCTACATTGACCGCCAAAAAGAAGAAGTTGGGCGCGCAGCGCACTATGAAAACCTGCGTTTGCCGGCCGATTTGGATTATTTGCAAGTCAGCGCGCTAAGCATCGAAGCGCGCCAGCGCCTTAATCAGTTGCGTCCCGAAACCCTTGGTCAGGCCTCGCGCTTGTCGGGTATCACGCCCGCGACTATTTCCTTGTTACTGATCCATCTTAAAAAGGGCAACTCCCGCGGATTTGCTACTAAGCGCGAAGAGGGTGTTGCGAAGGCTTTGGCCTGATGCCTTCTCTTGAAGTCGCTCTGCGCCATGGCGTGGACGCGTTGGAGCTGGATCTGTCCGATGCGCAGATCAGCGCGCTGCTGGATTACATCGCCCTGATTCAAAAGTGGACGCGGGTTTATAACCTCACTGCGGTCCGAGACCCCGAGGAAATGTTGACCCACCATGTGCTTGATAGTTTGGCGGTGGTTCCTCCTTTGCGCCGCCAGTTGCATTCCATGGGCTTGAACGAATCCATTTCCTTGCTTGACGTAGGTTCCGGGGCGGGATTGCCTGGGGTGGTTTTGGCGATTTGTTGCCCCGCCATGGTGGTGCACTGTGTAGACACCGTCGCCAAGAAAGCAGCTTTCATTCAGCAAGCTGCGGTCAGTTTGAAGCTGCCTTTGCTGCGAGGCATCCACGCGCGAGTGGAGTCGCTGACCGAGTCTTACGCGGTCGTTACCTCCCGCGCCTTTGCGTCTTTAGCGGACTTCACTGTGTGGTCCAAAGGCGCACTGGCTGACCAGGGCGTTTGGATGGCAATGAAGGGCAAGAACCCAGAGGCGGAAGTGGCTCAGCTGCCTGCGGAAGTGGCGGTGTTTCACGTGGAACCGTTGGTGGTTCCGGGGCTGGCTGCCGAGCGCTGCCTCGTTTGGATGCGTAAAGCTTCTAAGGTAGCCTAAAAACCTAACGTAAACTCGTCCCCTGTTCTACGGGAGTCCCCATGCTTGGCGTTACCGACTACGGCACCTTTGTTGTCACCATCATTGTTTTTTTGCTCATTCCTGGCCCTGGTAATTTGGCCTTGGTTTTGTCAACCAGCAAGGGCGGCTTTCGCGGCGGACTGGCAGCAACGGCAGGCGTGATTCTCGGTGACCAGGTGTTGATGTGGTTGGCGGTGGCAGGAGTCGCCGCTTTGTTGGCCGCGTACCCGGCCGCTTTCCATGTCGTGCAGTGGGTGGGTGCAGGTTACCTGGCGTGGTTGGGCGGATTTATGCTGACGGCCAAGCCGGGAGCTGCGCCGGTATTAAATATTCGCCCCCGGCAGTTCTTGCGCCAAGCCTTTTTTATTACCCTTTTGAACCCCAAAGCTATTTTGTTTTACATGGCGTTCTTCCCTTTGTTTGTCGTTCCACAGCGCGAACAGGGTTTGGTCACCTATGCTTTTATGGCGGCAACGATCGCGGTGCTGACCTTTTTGTATGGCCTAGCCGCAACGCTGATTACCCACTTCTTTGCGGAACACGTTCGCGCTAACCCCAAAATCTCCTTGGTTTTAGAGAAGGTGGCGGGCGTCTTTTTAATCGGTTTTGGCGTGAAGTTGGTGGCGTCGCAGTAAGCGGCGCCGTGTTCCACGTGAAACCCTCTCTTTACTTTATCTTGTGAACTAAACCCATGGCCAAAATATTCTGTGTTGCAAATCAAAAGGGCGGCGTCGGTAAAACCACGACCACGGTGAACTTGGCCGCCGGTTTGGCTAAAGTGGGCCAGCGAGTGTTGATGATTGACCTAGACCCCCAGGGCAATGCCACCATGGGCTCGGGGGTGGACAAGCGGACGTTGGAGCTGACGGTGTACGACGTGTTGCTGGAGTCCGCCTCGATTGCGGAAGCCCGCCAACGCAGCGATAAATTAGTGGGAACAGACTACAGCTATGACATCTTGGGCGCCAACCGCGAGCTCGCAGGTGCTGAGGTAGAAATGGTCGAACTTGAGCGGCGCGAGCGGCGCTTGAAGACTGCCTTGGCAGCGGTGAGTACAGAGTATGACTTTGTGCTGATCGATTGCCCGCCGTCTTTGTCGATGCTAACGCTCAACGGTTTGTGCTGTGCCCACGGAGTGATCGTGCCGATGCAGTGCGAGTACTTCGCGCTCGAAGGACTGACCGATTTGGTGAACACCATCAAACAAGTCAAAGCCAACCTCAACGACGATCTTCAAATCATTGGTTTGCTGCGTGTCATGTTTGACCCCCGCATTACTTTGCAACAACAAGTCAGCGATCAACTCAAAGCCCACTTTGGCGACAAAGTGTTTGACTCCGTGATCCCGCGCAACGTGCGTTTGGCCGAAGCGCCGAGTTACGGTTTACCAGGCGTGGTGTTTGATCCTGCCTCCAAGGGCGCGCAAGCCTTTGTGACCTTTGCCCAAGAGATGGTTCAGCGTATTGCTGCAATGGGATGACCGACGCGCAGGTACTTCTTTTGCCGGGTTGGCAAAACTCGGGACCCGACCATTGGCAAAGCCGATGGGAGCAGCATTTTGGGGATGTGCGTGTGGAGCAGCACGACTGGATGCAACCTCTGCGGGGCGATTGGATCGCCCGCTTGGAAGACGTGCTTCTGAGTCAAAAAGGGCCTAGCGTTTTAGTCGCGCACAGTTTGGGTTGTTTGTTGGTTGCTGCGTGGGCGGCGCATTCACGCCACACCCATTTGGTCAGCGCCGCGCTATTGGTTGCCCCCGGAGATGCCGAGCGTGAGGAGCTGCAACCGGTTTTAAAAAGTTGGTCGCCCATAGTGATGCGGCCCTTGCCCTTTAAAAGCCATTTGCTTGGCAGCCACAACGACCTTTATTGCAGCCTGGAGCGTGCTAAAGCGTTCGCTGATGCATGGGGCTCGCAGTGGCAAGACTGCGGACACGCAGGGCACATCAATGCCGAATCAAATTTGGGCAACTGGCCAGAAGGCCGTGCGCTTCTTCAATCATTGTTATAAAAATAAGGAATGCCACCATGGTGACTAAAAAACCAAAAGGACTTGGAATGGGCTTAGAGGCCTTGCTCGGACCCAAGGTCAAAGAGCTCGTTTTGGAGGATGGTGCCGATGCGCAATTGCCCACGAGCTTGCCTTTGGGCGACTTGGTCGCGGGTGTTTACCAGCCACGCACGCACATGGATGAAGGCGCTTTGTACGAGTTGGCAGAAAGCATCAAGGCCCAAGGCATCATGCAGCCCATCTTGGTTCGCCAATTGGATGAAGACCAAGCCAAGCCGCACCGCAGCGCTGGCTCTAACCGCCCCGTTTTTGAAATCATTGCCGGCGAGCGGCGTTTTCGTGCAGCTAAGTTAGCAGGGCTTGAGCGCGTGCCGGTGTTGGTGCGCAATGTGCCTAACGAAGCCGCAGCGGCGATGGCTTTGATAGAAAACATGCAGCGCGAAGACCTCAACCCATTGGAAGAAGCCCAAGGTTTGCAGCGTTTAATCAAAGAGTTTGGACTCACCCATGAGGCTGCAGCCCAAGCGGTGGGCCGCTCGCGCAGCGCCGCATCCAACTTGATGCGATTACTCAATCTGGCCGAACCCGTGCAAACCATGTTGATGGCGGGGGACCTTGATATGGGCCACGCGCGGGCACTGCTCGCGTTAGACCGCGCCACCCAAATCACAGCAGCCAATCAAATCGCAAGTAAAAAACTCTCGGTGCGTGAATCCGAAAGCCTGGTCAAAAAACTCAGCGCAGAATTTTCTTTAACGTCTACCAAACCGAAAAAAGAAAAATCACGTGACATCAAACGGGTGGAAGAAGAGCTTTCGGATTTACTCATGGCGCAGGTCGATGTGCATATCAAAAAACGCGTCAAGCGTGCGGGCCGATTTGAAGAAATGGGCGAGTTGGTCATTCAGTTTTCTTCGCTCGATGAACTCAACGGTTTGATTGAGCGACTCTCGCCTAACGCCAACCGCTAAGCATTCGTTGTTAAGCGATCTTTGCGTACCATGTCAGACGCCGCCCCCTCTGGTTTAAAACGGTTGAGAGCTGCGCCGCCGTGGCCTTTGCCTGCGCTCTTGGCTTGGGGTGCTGCGTGGGCCTTGTTTCGCATATCGATGAGCCAAGGGCTTCATGTTGGTTGGGCGCTGTCCTTGGCCAGCGCGCTGGGTATTGGCCTGAGCTTGTGGGGGAACTCGTGGTGGCGCAAAGGCCTGATTGCAGCGGGATTTCCAGTGTCCTTGGCCTTTACCTTGCCGATGCTCGGCTTGGGCGATCTACCTGCCTGGGTGTGGCTTTTGCCAATGGCATTGATGCTGTTGGTGTACCCCATCAACACCTGGTCGGACGCCCCCTTGTTTCCAACGCCCGCGAACGCGCTCTTGGATTTGCCAGCGCATGCGCCTTTGAAATCGGGAGCCAAAGTTTTGGATGCGGGCTGCGGTTTGGGTCATGGCCTTCGCGCCTTGCGCCGTGCTTATCCTAAAGCCCAGTTTTATGGCATTGAGTGGAGCGCTATGCTGCGATGGTTGTGCGCCTTGCGTTTGCCTTGGGCGCGGATCACACGTGGCGATATTTGGGCAGCGGATTGGTCAGGCTACCAAATGGTTTACCTCTTTCAGCGGCCTGAGAGCATGCCCCGCGCATCTCAAAAAGCCCAACAGGAATTGCGTTCGGGTGCGTGGTTGGTGAGCCTCGACTTTGAAGCCGAAGAACTCATCCCAACAGCGCGCTATACCGCGCCCAACGGTAAAACGGTGTGGCTGTACCGCGCCCCTTTTCAATTAAACAAAAACCATGGCACTCATTAATTACCTCACCCAAATCAACATCGACTTTGGCACCCTGTCTTTATTGAAAGCAGAGTGCGAACGCGTTGGAATTAAAAAGCCCTTGATCGTGACAGACGCAGGCGTTCGTGCGGCTGGTGTGCTCGACAAAGCGCTGCTGGCCTTGGGCACTATGCCGCATGCCATCTTTGACCAAACCCCATCCAACCCCACCGAGGCCGCAGTTCGCGCCGCAGTAGAGGTTTTAAAGGCCCACGGTTGCGATGGTCTGATTGGTGTGGGCGGCGGCTCGAGCCTTGACCTAGCTAAAGGCGTTTGTATTGCCGCAACGCACCCCGGCTCCTTAAAACCTTATGCCACGATTGAAGGCGGTAGCCCGAAAATCACCGACGCGGTGTTGCCGTTGATTGCCGTTCCAACCACCGCAGGTACAGGCAGCGAAGTGGCCCGCGGCGCGATTATTATTTTGGATGACGGTCGCAAGGTGGGATTTCACAGCTGGCACCTGATGCCTAAAGCGGCACTGTGTGACCCCGAGCTGACCTTGAGTTTGCCGCCGGGGCTCACTGCCGCAACCGGGATGGATGCGATTGCGCATTGCATGGAAACCTTCATGGCGCCTTCGGTCAATCCGCCCGCCGATGGCATTGGGCTTGACGGCTTGGCCCGCGGTTGGAGCCACATTGAGCAAGCCACGCGCAACGGCGCAGACCGCGATGCGCGTTGGAACATGATGAGCGCTAGCGTGCAAGGGGCGCTGGCATTTCAAAAAGGATTGGGCTGTGTGCACAGCTTAAGCCACAGTTTGGGAGGCGTGAACCCGCGCTTACACCACGGCACCTTAAACGCTATCTTCTTGCCCGCAGTGATTCGTTTCAACGCGCCTGCCGAGTCGATGCAAAAAGACAAACGTTTACAGCGCATGGCGCATGCCATGGGCCTAGGAAGTTGTGATGCCAAAGGCACTGAGCTTGCTGAAGCGATTCACGCCATGAACGCGCAACTTGGCTTGCCCCGTGGGCTCAAAGCGCTGGGCGTGGGAACCGATCTGTACGAAAAAATTATCGACGGCGCGATGGCAGACCATTGCCATAAAACCAATCCGCGCTTGGCAACGCGTGAGGATTACTTAGAGATGCTCCGCACTTCGGAATAATTTCAAAAACCGCGACGCGTTTTACAGCGTAAATATTTTTCCAGGGTTGAGAATATTTTGTGGGTCAAGCGCCCGTTTGATGGTGCGCATCATGTCGACTGCGCCTGCGCCTGTTTCCGAGACCAAGAAGTCCATCTTGTGCAAGCCCACGCCGTGCTCGCCAGTGCAGGTTCCGCCTAAGCGCAACGCGCGGTCCACCAACTGTGTATTGAGCCGCTCTGCGACTACGCGCTCCTGTGGCACCAGGGGATCAATCAAATAGCCCATATGAAAATTACCGTCACCCACGTGGCCGACCATAAAGTAAGGCAGCCCCGCTTCCTCGGCTTCCGTGACTGAATCTAACAAGGCTTGCGCCAGTTTGGAGATAGGCACACAGGTGTCAGTCGTGATGGCGCGGCATCCCGGGCGAGACTGAACGCCTGCAAAGTAAGCGTTGTGACGGGCGGTCCACAACCGGGTGCGCTCCTCAGGCGTATTCGCCCATTCAAACGCTGCACCGCCATGGTCTTGGGCCAGCGTCTGCACGGTTTGAACTTGCTCTTGGACAGACGAAGGCGAGCCGTGAAACTCCATCAGCAACATCGCGCCTTCACGCAGCGTGAGCTTGGAGTGTTGGTTCACCATGCGGATGGTATTGGCATCAAGCAGCTCGCAGCGGGCAATCGGTACGCCGAGTTGAATAATTTCAATGGTGGTGTTGACCGCATCGGCCAAAGAGGAAAAAGAGCAGGTTGCCGCCATCACCGCTTCTGGCAAAGGATAGAGCTTGACCGTGATCTCCGTCATCACACCCAAGGTTCCTTCGCTGCCCACCATCAATCGCGTTAAGTCATAACCCGCTGATGATTTTTTAGCCCGCGTGCCGGTGCGAATGATTTCGCCGCTGGCTGTTACAAGCTGCAAGGCCAATACGTTTTCTCTCATAGTTCCGTAGCGAACGGCGTTGGTGCCGCTGGCGCGGGTGGCACTCATGCCGCCAATGCTGGCGTCTGCGCCGGGGTCGATCGGAAAAAATAAACCAGCTGATTTCACGGCTTCGTTGAGTTGCTTGCGCGTGACCCCGGGTTGAACCGTTACCGTTAAATCTTCGGCGTTAATGCTGAGCACCGCATTCATCCGACTCACATCCACGCTGATGCCACCTTGAACCGCAAGCAAATGCCCTTCAAGGGATGAGCCCACGCCAAAGGGAATGACGGGGGTTGCATACTGGCTTGCCAGGCGCAGCGTGTCAGAGACGTCTTGGGTTGACTGTGCGAACACCACCGCAGCCGGGGGCGGAACATCAAAGGCAGATTCATCACGCCCGTGTTGCAGGCGCACCGCCATGGCGTTAGAAAACTGCGCCCCAAAACGGTCTTGAAGCGCTTGGATTAATTCGACGGGAACGGCGCGGGCGGTGGACTCAAAAAAAGCAGGGCTGGGAAAAATAGGTGCATTCATCGGGTAAAACTCCAAAGCGCCCACAAAGCGGGAATAATCGCATTTTTAATCAAAAGTCAGCACTATGGGAAATCGTCTTACACAAATCGCCACCCGCACCGGAGATGGCGGCACCACCGGCTTGGGCGACAACACCCGGGTTTCTAAAAACAGCTTGCGCGTTCACGCCATGGGCGAAGTTGACGAACTCAACTGCCATATCGGCGTTTTGCTCTGCGAAGACATGCCTGAGATCGTGCGTACGGCCTTGGTAGAAATTCAGCACCAACTGTTTAACTTGGGCGGTGAATTGTCGATTCCCGGTTTTGAGTTGCTCAAGGCGCAAGCTGTTTTAGATCTGGATGAGGCCTTGGCCCATCACAACGAGGCACTGCCCAAACTCCAAGAATTTATTCTTCCAGCAGGCAGCCGCGCTGCTGCGTTAGCGCATGTCTGCCGAACCGTCGCCCGCCGCGCCGAACGCGCGGTGGTTGCGCTCGGCAACGAAGACGCGCTCAAAGACGCACCCCGCCAGTACCTTAACCGCTTGTCAGACCTCATGTTTGTTTTGGCCCGGGTGCTCAACCGCTACCGGACCGATGGCACCGTAGGCGATGACGTTTACTGGAAAAGCGAGCGCATGGCCAACTTGGGCTCGGTTTGACAGACCTGCAGTCCAGCTCTAGAGAAGTAATCGTTAAGGGTTCTTGTTTCGTTCAACAATTCGGCCAATCGGTATTGAAGGTTGCTTACTTTCAGACTTACTTGAGAAATTGGCATTGGAAGCAAGGAGCGCCCCCCATCAACTGCAACCACAACGATTCTTTCAATGAGCGCGCGGTCGTAAGTTAGTTCTAGGTAGTAGCTCGTCGCTTGTGCATTGGGAAAACCAATGGCCCAAGATTCCCGAAAGTCATTCAGATGAATTCCGCGGTCGTCAAAACGAACTGTGGCTCTAAGTCGCGGGTCTTCTTTCAAAGCGGACTCTGAGGTAACGCCATTATTAAAACACCTCCAGTCTTCATCTGGCCTAGTAGATTCCACAAATTGCAATAGTTCTTCGATACCCATATTTCGAACAAGTTTCCTGTCGGGAGCAATGTAATTGGCAACCTCAATCACCCCAAACATTAAGGAACTGATACTGCTAAGAATGAAGGCGACCGACTCGACCTCTCGACCCATAATCCATAACACTCCAACGCCTAGGGTTAAAACGAAAAAGAAAACACCAAGAACTCTAAAGAATTGGTCGTTAGATTTGATCCAAAGTGCAAGTTTTGTTTGGATAGACGTCATTACGAGTTTGCGATGCCGAGCGTAAAGCTGAAGTGTGCTTAGCTCTCAGTGCGTTTCTAACACAGCAATCGCGGGTAAGACGAGCTAAATTACTTGCAGCTAAATTGAATTTCAGCGCCTGCGAAGGAGTAGGGCGTGTAGGCTTTAGCGGCAGAGCTTAGAACAACCAATTGCTTTCCTTTCTTTGCACAGAATGCAGCAGATTCTTTCAGCATTTCAACTTTCGTTGAGTTCCCGTTGTAAGCCATTGCATCTTCTTTTTCATAAACAAAGTTGCCTCCGCCGAGGTCAACAATACCTGAATTTGTTGCGCACCCGAAAAGCGCGAGTAGTGCAAGCGTAGAAATTATGAATCGCATTTTGTCCTTAAAAATTGAGTTAAGTAAAGTCTAAATTCAAGGGTCCCGCAGCTTTCTTGTCGGCCCGGTGAACAAGTAGTCAGATCAAGGGTGTTTACAGACTGGAGCGCAAATGATCAAGCCGTGGCTTGTTCGGGTTGAGTTCTTCATGTTTTAATTTTTACTATGAAAGGGACCAACCTCCCAGTAGGCCCTTAGAAAAATTTTACGCTGAAATTTAATCGCTGTTTAGCAAGAAAAAAATTTTTTACAATACCGAATTCCTGCCGTTTTTAACATTTCTTATAAATTTACATTTAAGAGAAACAGTAAACTTTGCATTTGTTTAAGAGTGATAAGGTTTGACGGTAATTTAGACGGAGTTGTCACGATCAGCGACATCACTGGGTTGATTAAAACGCTGTTTTTTTATCCTGGAGACATGTTTATTGCTGCTATGCATGGAACAACTCTAGGGAATTTTTTTGAAATTTCTTGGCTTTCATGCGGTGGCTTCTTTAGTGTCCTTACCTCGGTCTTGGCTTGGTTAATAGTGTGGATAGGCCTTTTCTTTGCAAAACACGTCAACTGATTAAAAAGGCCAGGCTCACCTGCTAGGAAAAGCGATAAATAATTTAACTAGATTTTTGTCAGTTACGAACCTAAATGAATTTAAATGCGGTGTTTTACCGCGGCGCCAAAATCGCCACAGTCAGACGAGAAGTGCAGACCATCTCGCCGGCCTCATTTCGAAGGTCGATTTGCCAAACTTGGGTTGTCCGCCCGCGGTGTATTGGACGCGCGGTGCCAATGACCCAACCTGACTTGACGCCGCGAAGGTGGTTGGCGTTGATATCCAAGCCAACCGCTTGGTGACCGACGGGGCTGGAGTACGCGGCACCGCACGAGCCCAAGGTTTCTGCCAACACCACCGACACGCCACCGTGCAGCAAGCCAAAGGGTTGGTGGGTTCTGGCATCGACGGGAACCCGGCCCACGATAAAGTCATCACCCACTTCTACAAACTCGATACCCAAATGAGATGAGGCAGAATGAAGGCTGGCTTGAGTGAGAATTTCAATCGAAATCGGTTTTTGCCAAATCATGCGTAGGTTTCTCTAAAGAGGAGAATTTAACCGATTCACCGGGTTAGGGGTAATCGGCGGCTGCGTCATTTTCCGCAGTGGGGCTTGTGAGACGCCGAATCGTCAGGGCGCAGCGCTGTTCAATCAAGGTATTGATTTGCTCAACCAAAGGATTGCCGCCAAAATTGTGAGCGGGGTCAGATTGGAGTCTGCGCGCCGTCGCTGGCAACAACTTTGCCAATTCCAGAATGCGCCGTTTAGCTTGCGCTTTGGTAAAGCCTACGCCTTCGGCGAACTGTTCCCAGTGCCGCGCCTGGACTTCACTGAACTTGTACTTGCTGCCGATTTTCATTGCCATCTTCGGTGTCAGTGTTGGATACACCGCTGTCGACAGCGTGTCGTAGAACGGTGCCAGAACGGGGGCCTTGTTTGAGTAAAGCAGCGAAAAATTCTTGGCGTGCGCATCATGATTGCCGATCAGCGCATTGAAGATCACGTAGTCGAGCAGTCGAAGAACCTGTGGCGCACTGGGCCGCGTCGCACCGCGCACCAGATCAAAACACTGCGCCAGATCCGGACCACCTTCATTCTGATACTTCATCTCGGGCACTACGCCAAGTGCCTGACAAAAGTCCTCTTGATGAAGCCGTTGTCGCTGCCCCTGCGCATCGATCAGTCGGTCGTAGCGCTCAACCAGTAAAAAGGATCGATCCAATACGTGGTGAACTTTTGATTTCGCTGGCTTGAGTTGCATGGCCCCGGCCAGCGCCATGCAAAATCCTTCGTTCAGAACACTGTCGGGGGCGGCGTGAATCGCGGGCTTCAAGATGTGGGAGCTGGGCGTGCCATGAAGGGGCAACCCAATGCGGGCACCATCAAACACGACCGGCAGTTTGTCCTGGGCTCCCGCCAAGGAGAGTCGCAAGCCGTCTTTGCCCGCCAGCATGGGGCGGCGCGGCAACTCATCCAGGATAGCAACGACTTCCTCGTCGCTCAGCCATTGAACGCCATCGTTAAGAGTTGCCACAGGCAAAGCCTGTCCGGGCTCCAAGAAGGTGACGGCTCCGGCACATTCGCCGCCGATGTGGTCCAGCAGCGCAAAGTCGTTCTCACCAGAAACCTGGAACTGCTGCGCAATCAGACGTCTCATTTGCCCTTCGGGTAAAAGACCCGCAAAGAAAGGGCGCGTTTTACGATCGTCGAACGGTTCCGCTTGCAGGGGCAGCGAGGCTGACAAGGAAACGGCATCTGATTGCTTCAGCCGGTCGGACGCATAGCAATAATTTAGTCGCCCATCGACCAGGGTCAGCGTACCAACGTGATTGGCAAAAAGCCAAACTTCCAGCTTATGCGCCATGGTCGGAGACCGCTCTTCGATCTTCGGTGGCAACGGCAGGCAACCCGCTCAACTGGATCTCACCACCCAAGGCATCAATAACCCGCAGCACGTTTTCCAGTCGCAAGGAGGGCTTGCCAGCTTCAAGGTCGACAATGAAACGCACCCCCACACCTGCCGCCAGTGCCAACTGAGGCTGTGTCAGTTCGAGCTGCTTGCGAGCGGTACGCAGTGCACGCCCCAGTTGTTGAGGTGATCGAATGGATGTCATGGCTTATTAAGTTTCCCGTTCGAGAAATTATCAGCGATAACGGGAGCATGCGCAAGGAATATTTCCCGATCGGGAATGTTCGGTTGGTCAGTGCGCTTTGCGGTCCCGTATTTCCCGATCGGGAAATACGGG
>QYPA01000168.1 GCA_007279715.1 Comamonadaceae bacterium
ATCCCTAATTCTGCGATGACGTGTGAAGGGCTTCGTTGAATTTCCACATCGGCTAAGCGGATCGTTCCAGAGTCTGATGGCAGCAATCCGCTGATGAGATTGACAAGCGTCGTCTTTCCAGCGCCGTTTGGACCCATCAGGCCGGCGACACTTCCAGTTTGAACCACCATGGATAGTTCAGAGACAGCGGCAACGCCACCGAAATTCTTGCCGATAGCAGATATCTCCAACAGCGGCTGAGACAACCCAGTTTCGTTAGGACCACTCACTTTACAACTCCGGCCTTGAATGTGGAAGGATCATTAATCGCTTGTGCTACTGGTATTTGAAAATTCTTACGCAGGCGGATAGCACGAGGGTCAACAAGTCCTCGGGGAAGAAAGATCATGATCAATAACAGCACAATTCCGTTTGCCACGTCCTGGAACTCCGGAACAATCGCCTGGGCGATCACGGGCAATGCAGTGAAAACTGCTGCACCGATGATTACACCAGTCCAGTGATAGGAGCCACCAAGAACCACACCAGCAATCATCGTGAATGCGATATTAACGAAATAAGTGTCAGGGGAAATAAATTGCAGAGCTCCGGCTAGAAGCATTCCACCCAAGCCGCCAACCGCACCGGAAATAACGAATGCAATGGTTTGAATTTTGCGTGGCGCAATACCTAAGCTTGATGCGACGGCAGTATCCTCGCGTACTGATTGTGCGGCTATCCCGTACCAAGACACAGAGAGCCTCCAGAACACGAGAGCAGCCAAAGCGATCAGCACCGCCAATAATTCGAGTGAAACGGGCAACGGAACGCTCATGCCATTCACACCACCCGTGACAACCGGAATGTTAATAACGATGACTCGGGTTATCAGAATCAGCGCTAAGCTCGCAAGGGCCATCCAGTGACTTTCAAGGCGCAGAAAAATAAGGGCCACTAAATAGCTCAGTACCGCTCCCGCAAGCGCTGCGGCAGGAAGGGTGAGCATCGGATCAAAACCTGTTGCTAAAACCAACCGAGCACCAAGAAAGCCCCCAAACGCGGCGTAAGTTACCGTGGCAAAGCTAAGGATTCCTGCTGACAGAACCGCGTAAGTGCTAAGCGCTAAAAAAGAATTGACTATCGCAAAGGCGAGAGTACTTCGATAGGCTGCCCAGAAATCCAGAATCCCCTGCATAGCGTTCATGCCCGAGAGTAGGTCAAGCTGCCGAAAAGGCCACGTGGACGCATTAGCAAGAACCCTAGAAGCAACGCATAGGTAATTCCATCACGAAGTCCAGAAGAAAGGTACTGGGAGGTCATCACCTCCAAAACTCCGAGCGCGACCCCTGCTACAGCCGTACCGCGAACGTCATCGTACCCACCAACAACAACCGCAGCAAAACCTTTAAGCATCGAGCCCTCGCCCAGCATGAAAGAGACATTTTGAGTAGTGATCCCACCAAGAACGCCTGCTAAGCCAGAAGTCGAACCTGCAATGAAAGCTGTGATGATGACAACATAACGGGGATTGACTCCACCTAAGGACGCTGCGGTTTGGTCCCATCCAACAGCTCGCATTGCTGCACCGAAACGGCTGTGCCGAATCAACACGTGAAGCCCAACTGTCACAGCCACCATTGCTGCTATCGTTATGATTTGCATAACTGGAAGCGGAATCGCGCCGAGGTGGTACATCGTTGAAGGGTAGGTACCTCGGGGGAAGCTCAGACTATTATGGCCTGTTGCAGTTCCCGCCAAGCTGTCAAGAATAATCCAGCACGCAATACTGGTGATCAATGCGCCCAGCATGTCCTTGCCTCGCCGACGCAGCGGCTGAAATGCCACTTGGTCAACGAGCAAAGCGATCACACCGGCCGCCACCACCCCCGTCAAAAGGGCCGGAATAAATGGCAACTTGTACTGTTCGGCGGCGGCAAGAGCAACGATAGCTGCCCAACTGGCGTAGGTTCCCTGGGCAGCATTGAGAATACCCAGGGTCGCAAATACGATACCAAATCCAAGCCCAAAAAGGGCATAGAGTGACCCTAGGGCAACACCATTGATCAGCTGCTCAAAGAACAAATCCATAGAGTCAACCGATTATTTGGGAGCTGTCCATGGAACGAGTTTGCCGTCGGCAGACCAGTTCACCACAATCGTTCCATTCGTTTGTGCTTGGCCCTCTTTCATGTATTCACCGCCATACACCTGGTGGTCAAACTTTTCCAACTTTTCGAGTGCTGCGGAAAGAGACTCACGCGTAGGGGTACCAGAGATAGACTTCAAACCCTGCGCAACAAACCAGACCATCTGATAGCCCTGTGCAGAATAACTATCGGGTGAAACGTTGAACTTCGCCTTGTATGCATTCACAAAGGACTTACCTTCCGCAGAAACGCCGATCGTGTCGGAGAATCCGACGGGGAACGGAACACCAACAACCGTCGCTCCCATCTTCTTGTAAATAGCCTCTGGGCCGAGGACGTCGTTACCAATGATGGTCTTTGTGAATCCACGATCGCGCAAAGCAGTGATCGCGCCAGCAGCAGCCTGCTGGGTTGCATAGACCAACACCATATCTGGTTTCAAGCCCATGGCCTGGGTCGCTGCCGCAGTGAAATCAGTATCTTTAGTAAGAACGCTAACAATTCCTGCAGTTGCAATACCCTTAGCCTCTAACGCCTTTTGAGTTAGCGCCATGCGACCTTTAAAAGCATCGTTGTCGGCTGCAAGAATGTACGCAACAGTTTTGGGTTTAATTGAGTCAGAAACCAAAAGTGCGGTAGCCGTATCCTTTGGCCCTGGGAGGATCGTCATGCTATAGATCCAAGGAGGCTGAGGCAGACCCGCTGCAGTGGCGCCATAGATCACCAACGGAACCTTCGCTGCAAGTACGACCGGTTTTAGAGATCCTGCAACAGGAGACAAGATGCAACACGCTGTCGCAATCACCGAGCGATCAGCGATGAACTGGTTCATTGCCTGAATGGATCGCGCTGCATCACTGCCAGATTCTTTAGGTTCAAGGACGATCGAAGAACCGCCAATGTATTTAGAGGATTTGATATCCTCAACTGCCAACTGGGCTCCGGACCAAAAGGACTGACCAGCCTGCGCGATCGGACCGGTGTTCTCCGTGATAAATCCAATCTTGTATTCGCCCGGCGTTAAGCCTTGAGCAAGTGCTGGCGTGGTTTGAAATGCAAATGCGGCCAAGGTTGCAAAAACCCAAGGTCCCAATCGTGCTGAAGTGCTCATGCTTTTCTCCTGTGGTTGATGTTTTTATTATTTGCTCTTAGACCAAAGTAAGTAATAGGGTTTTCCCTTTATGCGCCACATTGTGGAGCCTATATCCCGACCGACGCATTGTTGAGAAACGAGTTGGTTTGTAAAGCAAGAAAGTAATTGCTATTCAATTCTGGTGCTAACAAGACAATGTAAAAAAAGATTCAGATAGAGTGGCTTGTATTACAGATTCAGAAAAAATACGCATGCTAATTAAAGCTCTCGCGCTGGTCTCCACAGTCCTGCTACTGATGTTCTTAGGCTTTTCGGTACTCGGTACCACGCCGCTACTGATCCTTAAGCACAAGCAGCCAATGGATTCGCGCGTTGTAAGGCAGGTTTTTCATTACTGCTACCGTCTAGTTGCTGTAGTGGCAATTGCCGCTTCGATGGGTCATGCCCTTGAAGGACGCCAAGTTCTCGCGGTGTGCACAGGCAGTATCGCTATCCTGTCAATCGCGATGCACCGTTGGATTTTGATGCGTATGGATATCTTGCGTGTCACCATGCACGATGGCGATAGCAACGCGGTTCGCCGCTTTCGCGAACTCCATGTTACAGGTGTTGCATTGAACTTCGTGCTATTTGTATCAGCCATCTATGCAGTTACACAAATCAAACTTTAATAACAGTGCATCGAACTCCGTTTAATCCGAAGTCATAAAATCAATCCAGCACCGGTGGCGCTCCACCCAGAAAATTATTGCCATTCGCGTAATCGCATTGCTCCTCTTGCATTTCAAGGTGCAGCCCGTTGCCTAAATAAGGGTTGGCTCGGGCAAGGTCTTCGTCAAACTCGATCCCAAGCCCAGGCGCGGTTGGCGCTTGGATGAAACCTTTGTCCCATTTGATGGAATGCTTGATTAACTCTAGGTGGAACGAACCGCCTGTCTGAATAGTCTCTACCATCAAGAGATTGGGAATGTTTGCTGCAAGCTGAATGTTGGCAGCCCACTCTATCGGTCCGGCGTAGAGGTGCGGTGCGATTTGCGCATTAAATATTTCAGCAATCGCCGCAATCTTTTTGGTCTCAAGAATACCGCCGGAACGTCCCAAAGCGGGTTGCAGAATACTCGCGCCACCGGTTCGCAGCAGGGTGCCAAACTCCGCCTTCGTTGTCAAACGCTCTCCCGTGGCGATTGGAATACGTACCGCCTGGGCCACCTTTGCAAACTCCAGCAGGTTATCTGGGGGGATCGGCTCCTCAAACCACAGTGGATTGAATTCCTCAAGCATCTGCCCAAGCCGAATAGCCCCGTCGGTTGTGAATTGGCCGTGGGTGCCAAATAGCAGGTCCGCTTTATTTCCCACGGCGGCACGGATAGCACGACAAAACTCAACGGATTTCGCGATGTCTGTCATTGCCGGTTGGTGACCGCCGCGCAATGTGTAGGGACCAGCAGGATCAAACTTTAACGCAGTAAATCCGAGTCGAACCATCTCAATTGCGCACTCGGCAGTCATCTCCGGGCTACTCCAGAAACTGTTAATGTCGTGGTGCGGCAAAGGGTAAAGGTAGGTATAGGAGCGGATACGCGGGTTCATGAGACCACCGAGAAGCGCATAGATCGGCCGTTTATGTTTTTTACCGAGGATGTCCCAGCATGCCATCTCCATTCCAGAGAAAGCTCCCATCACAGTCGGATCAGGCCTCTGGGTAAACCCACTTGAATAGCATCTGCGGAACATCATCTCCACGTTTTCTGGGTTCTCCCCCGCCATATGCCGTTCAAATACATCTCGGATCACTACCTCCATGGCTCGCGGACCGATGGCAGCTGCATAGACCTCACCGTAACCCACTATGCCGGTGTCGGTGACAAGCTTCACAAAGATGAAGTAACGCCCTCCCCAGCCTGGTGGCCGGTTACCTACGACAAAAATTTCTAAGTCTTTTAGTTTCATAGTGTCCTCACGTAAATGGATTGGGTTGATAGGGTGCTGTTGCAAGCCAAATAGATTTGGTTTGCAGGAAAGCTTTCATGCCGGCTAAGCCATTCTCGCGTCCGTATCCCGATTGCTTGTAGCCGCCTACCGGGGACTGAGTAGTTGCATTGAAATAATTATTGATGTACACGGTACCAACAGCGATTCGATCGGATAGTCGGATCGCTCGTGCGGTGTCCCTGGTCCAGATTCCTGCGGCTAGTCCGTAATCCGAGTCGTTGGCGATACGAACAGCCTGGTCTTCATCGTCAAACGGTATTACGGCCAATACTGGCCCGAATACCTCATTGCGAGCAATGCGCATGGAAGGTTCAACTTGAGTGAACACGGTCGGGCCGATGAACCACCCACCTAGCCCCTCAGGATGTAATGCTTCACCGCCAAGAATACAGTGAGCTCCTTCTGCTTTGGCGCTTTCGATATCGCCCAGCACTCGGTCAAAGTGAGCACGATTGGAAATCGGCCCTATTTGGGTCAAAGGATCCTTTGGATCTCCTATACGCGCTTTGGCGGTGGCAGTGCAAAGGCGGTCAACAAAATGATTGTGGATACTGCGCTGAACAAGCAAACGTGAGCCCGCTACACAACTTTGTCCAGCGGGCGGGAATATGCCACTCATAACCCCATGCACAGCAACGTCAAGGTCAGCATCATCGAACACAATTTGCGGTGACTTCCCGCCCAATTCGAGTATGACGGGCTTCACCTGTTGTGCGGCCAGTTCCGCAACCCGTCTGCCACCAAAGAGCCCGCCGGTAAAACTCACTAATTTGACACGAGAATCAGCTACAAGGTGTTCCCCGGTTTCAGCACCTAAACCAGTCACGACGTTAATCAAGCCGGGGGGCAAGTCAGCTTCCTCGAGAACACCCATTAACGCAAGAGTAGATGCTGACGCGTATTCAGATGGTTTGAGAACCACCGTATTACCGGCAGCCAAAGCTGGCGCGATTTTCCAAATCGCTATTAGCAGAGGAGAGTTCCATGCAGTAATACAAGCACATACTCCAAACGGTTCAGACCGGGTGTAGTTCAACATATCAGGTACGTCGACTGGAATCACCGATCCTTCGACCTTGTCTGCTAAACCGGCATAGTAATAAAAACTATCAGCTAACCAAGTTCGCAGGCCGGGCTCAATGTCACAAGTACGTTTGCCGTTATCGGTCGTCTCGATATCGGCCAACATGACTGAATGGCTCACAAGTACATCGCCCATTCGACGCAAAAGACGCCCGCGCTCACTCGCGCGAAAGCGACTCCATGCCCCATCAGTGAAACAGCGTTGAGCTGCGCCAACCGCCAACTCAACATCTTGCTTGTTGCAGCTCGGAATTTGTGCCCAGGGTTGACCTGGTGGTCGGGTTGTAACTGTCAAACCATTGCCCGCCCGTCGGATTGAGCCAACGGCCATCGGCAAAGTACTGGTATGTCTTCACGCGCTTAACTCGGCCCGTCCGAGCACCATGTCGGCAGCTTTTTCAGCAATCGCCATGATCACAGCATTCGGGTTACCGGTGATCTGCGAGGGAAAGATCGACGCATCACATACCCTGAGTCTGTCGATACCGCGTACCCGAAGTTGTCCATCAACCACCGCATCTGGGTCACTGTCTGGACCCATACGGCATGTCCCCACCGGGTGGTGACCCGTAGTAGCAAGTTGTCGAATTGCCGCCTCGATCTGCAGGTCAGAGATTAGGTGTGAGCCAGGGGAAATTTCTGCACCACGAACCATGTCAAAAGGTTTTTGGCGCACGATGTCGCGAACACAATTTACGCCTTCCACCAATTCACGCATTTCTCGAGCGCCGTTGAAGAAGCGCGGGTCGATAAGAGGATGTGCTAGCGGGTCATTCGAAGCAAGCCTGACTTCACCATCGCCTTGAGGATGCATTTGATTGATGTCAAACTGAAAGCCAGAAACGGCCTTCTTGGAGCCGCGCACAAACACTTTGCGACCCCAACGCTCCATCAGCCCAGTGTCATCAGTATCGCCCTCATCGCGCGCCTCTTTAACGACCATCGGTGTAAAGAATACTTGCAGGCCCGGAACTCCCAATGCATCTGCTGAACCGAAAAGGCAGGTACTCCAAAAGGGGGCAGCGGCTGGGCCATTTCGGGCGAGCAACCAACGCGCTCCAATTGACAGGGTTCGATCCAAGCGCTGAAATCGGGCAAAACTCAAACTCGGATCAAGGCAAGCAAACTGCACCGGCATATTGATATGGTCGGCAAGATGGGAACCTACACCAGGTAGATCAACAACTGCATCAATTCCATTTGCGGCTAAGTGCTTTGCTGGACCGATACCCGAGAGCATCAGAATCTGAGGCGATGCGAAGGCCCCTAAAGCTAGGATAACCTCCCTGTCGGCACCAACAAAGAAGGGGCCTGAAGGGCCTAGAAGTTGCAAACCGATCGCTCGAGAATTACGTTGCACCACACTTATGACTCGGGTATCAGTAGCAATGTGCAAATTAACAGGAGGCCTTTGCAGGTAGGCCCTGGCTGCCGACTGTCGAGTCCCTCCTTTGACGGTTACGTCAACGCGGCCTACGCCAAGCTGATCGGGGCCATTGAAGTCATCAATGGATGCGTGCCCTGCCTTTATAGCAGCCTGGATAAACATATTGTCCAATTCGGTAAAGTTTTCCGCAGCTTGGGTCTCGAGTGGCCCTTCCCTTCCATGAAAGGGCTCTGCTCGTTGATGCGACCCCTGAGAACGCTTGAAATACGGTAAGAGTTGCTCATATCCCCAACCAGGCAGGCCGCGTTGGCACCAAGTATCGAAATCGTTCTGATTACCACGAATATAGATCATACCGTTAAGAATGGACGAACCACCTAGCCCTTTACCACGGGGGTAATGGACAACACGCCCTCCTAGACCCGACTGCGGTACGCTGGTGTAGCCCCAATCGTATCGGGGATTTCCGAACAGGAAACCGTTACCCGCAGGCATATCAACAAACAAGGATTTTGCAGGACCACCAGCCTCAACTAGCAGGACGCTCGCCTGGCTATCCTCAGCGAGTCGGGCCGCCAGCACACAACCGGCTGACCCGGCTCCAGCCACCACGAAGTCATAAGTGTTGCGCATGAGCTCAGGTGGTGTGATTTGCTTTGTTCAAAGCGCTAGCGAGGCAAGCACAGCTCGGGTGACGCTAGCAGAGTCGGCGGTACCACCAAGATCCGAAGGCAGACAACCTGATTCCAAAGCGGTCTGCGTTGCCTTAGCGATGTCGCGAGCAAGGTCTGGCCGCGCCAGCGAGTACTCATACAGCATTGCCACCGAAAGCAGAGTTCCCACCGGGTTTGCAATGCCCTTGCCCACAATATCTGGCGCTGTACCGTGCGACGGCTCATAGATTCCGGCGATGCGCTGACCTGGTAAGGGTAGGCCTTTAAGGCACGCGGATGGCAGCATAGCTTTGCTGCCAGCGATACAACCTAACTGATCGCTGACGATATCGCCCAGCATGTTATCGGCAAGGATCACGTCGAAAGCACGCGGATTCATCGCGACTTGGTAGACGCAGTTGTCAGCATGCATGTGATCCAAAGTGACATCTGGATACTCACGTGCTACCTCACTGACGATCTCTCGCCACAGCTTGAAACACTCCATCACGTTGGCCTTATCAATCGAGGTCAGCTTGCCGCGTCGCTGACGCGCCATTCGAAACCCGGCATGCGCAAAACGCTCAATTTCGTTCGAATCGTAAACGTAGTTGTCGTAGCCGCGTCGACGCCCGTCTGGCAACTGATCGATTCCACGCGGCAATCCGAAAAACGAACCCCCACAGAGCTCTCTTAACACCATTACATCGGCACCAGTAATCAGGCCTTCGCGATAGGGTGTGAGATGCTCAAGGCAGGGCATCGCAACTGCCGGGCGCAATCCGATGTAAACATCGAGTTCTATGCGAAGTCGCATCAGTCCGTCCTGCATCTCGGGGCCGCCCGGCACTTTGATGTGGTCCCATTTCGGACCACCAACACCACCTACCAAAACTGCATCGGCAGCTTTCGCTCGGGCTACGGTCTCTTCTCGGCAGAACGTGCCGTAAGCATCCCAAGCAGCTCCATGTAGTAAGTCGTGTTCGATCTCATACGCGATGCCTGCATTGGAAGCCACCGCCTCAAATACGGCAAGTCCGCAGCTCAAGACTTCAGGGCCAATTCCGTCTCCACCCATAGCAAGCAAACGGAACTTCTCAGACATGGCCTACTATCCTCATTAAAAAAAGCGAACAAAAAAATTAACTCACATAAATGAGTATCGCGTTCTTGATCAGTCGACTAGCTAAGTGAAAACCCTTGATTTGCAAATATGGTTTGTTCCGATACTTAAAACGATGAATTAAGAAGTAGTCAAGTTTTGCAAAGTCTTTTGGCTACACTTGCCCACATGACACTGCATATGATCGATTCCACGCCAATCACATGTGATGCTTTGGCGGCGTGGGCACGCAGCGGGGATCGATTTGCATATTCTTTAGCGGCACTGCAGCGCTTGCAGTCGGATCGCGAGGTGGTGCAGCAGCACATCGATAGCGGCGCTCCGGTCTATGGGCTCAACACGGGCCTGGGCGGAAACCTCGCTTACCGTATCGATGCCAGCGAAGTCATGACGTTTCAGGAGCAAGTAATCGTTGGCCGAATGATCGGCATGGGCGAACATTTACCCCTAGACGTGGTTCGCGCCGCTCAGCTCGCTCGCGTAATCGGCTTTGCCCGTGGTGGGACGGGAGTCAGTCCTGAAGCGGCTCAGGCAGTAATGGAGTTGCTAGATCGGGGCGTTACGCCGGTGGTGCCTATGTTGGGCTCCATTGGCGCGGGTGATCTGGGCCTTTCAGCACATCTTGCCGCGCCGGTCATCGGGCAGGGTGAGGCATTTTTTCAGGATCGCCGATACCAAGGTGCAGATGCGCTGGCGGCTGCCGGTCTTAAGCCGGTTCGTCTGCAGGCCAAAGATGGCTTGGGGCTAATTAATGCCAGCCCAATCACTACAGGGTATGCGGCCTTAGTAGCATCCGATTTGGCGCAAGTACTTCTTGTAGCTGCTGCTGTTGCAGCCATGGCCGACGAAGGTTATGCAGCAAACCTGAGTGTGTTCGACCCACGCATTGCTGCGGCCCGACCGGCCGGTGCGCAAGTAGCGGCAGCGGCACTGTTCCGAGCGTTGCTGGCCGGCAGCAGCCTCTACGCTTCGCCTCCTCGATCCATCCAAGACGCCTTGTCGTTTCGAACCATGGCGCAGTTGTTTGGCTCCACCCATGCCGCACTGGAGATGCTCAGTAGCGCGGTCGAGTCTGAGATCAACGGCAACTCCGACAGCCCACTGGTTTTGGCTGCCGAGGGCGAGATGTTGTCTTCGCCCAATTTTCATCCGCCGATGATTGCGCTGGCATTTGATTGCATGGCGATTGCGCTCACCCATCTGGCAACCGCATCGGTGCAGAGGGTGCTCAAGCTGCAGAATCCTGCATTGAGTGGCCTGCCCAAGTACTTGTCTCCGGTCGGTGGTGCCAGCGTCGGTTTCAATGCAATGCAAAAGACCGCTGCCGCTTTGCACGCCGAAATCCGACTCAAGGCTACGCCAGCTAGCCTAGACGCAGTGGTAGTTTCCGAAACAGTCGAAGACCATGCGACCCATGCGCTGTTATGCGTGCGCAAACTTGACGAGCAGGTGCGCTTGCTGCGCCATCTAGTCGCTGTCGAGGCGCTGGTAGCGGCGCAGGCGGTTAGCCTGCGGGGCTCTGTTAATTTGGGCACCGGCACGCAAGCGGTGTTTGATGCCGTGCGCTCCGTCGTTAAACCACTTCAAGCTGACCGACCTTGCGGTCCGGATGCGATGTCCGTGGAGGGCGCGATATTTGCAGACAGCGTAGCTCAACAATTGCGCAATGCGGTGCGTATCGCGATGGCCAACCACAAACTGCGCGGTACCGAATAATTCAAATCCTCAATGCAACCTAGACGACTATGACACCCATTCACATCACTTACCTCAACGGCCCTGACATTGAAACTCTGGCCCTTACTGACGACGAAATACTTCAGGCCATCGAGTCCAGTCTAGCTTCGCAGGGCCGAGGCGAATGTGTCATTGAGCCGCGCATGCATCTTGCGCCCAAGGCCGGCGTGGACGGTCACTTCAACGTGTTACGTGGCGCCATTGGAGCTCCAATCAACATGGCCGGCGTGAAAGTGGTTGGTGACTTTGTCGACAACTACAAGCAGGACCTGCCGTCCGAATTTGGAGTGCTCAACTTATTCGATCCACGCACCGGAATGCCGATCGCCATCATTGACGCCACCGCCATTACCGACATGCGAACTGGCGCGGTGACAGCCATCGGCGCCAAGCACCTTGCACGCAAGAACAGCAAGGTGCTAGGGCATATCGGCGCCCGTGGCACCGCATACTGGAATGTGCGCCTACTCGACAAGTTGTTTGACTTCGACGAGATCCGTGTGCATTCGGCTCGGCCCGAAAGTCGCAACGCCTTTGGCGAGCGCCTGTCCAAAGATCTGGGTAAACCGGTACGGGTGTGCGACAACTGGCACGACACCGTAGCGGGCGCCGACATTGTGGTCGAAGCATCACGCCTGCGCGAACCCACACCCCTGCTGAAAACCGAATGGATCAAGCCGGGCGCCTTTGTGGTGCCATACGGCACCATGAGCGCGGTGGAGCTCAACCTCACCGACATCATGTCTAAGCTCGTGGTGGACGATTGGGGCCAATGCAAGGGAGGGCAATTTGGCTCCTTGCGAGCGCATGTGGAGGCGGGTAAGTTGTCGGCCGAGACTTTGCACGCCGAGATGGGTCAGGTAGTGGCGGGGCTCAAACCGGGGCGCGAGAGTGATAAGGAGAACATTCTTTTCTGGCACCGTGGTTTGTCCTTGAGCGATATTGCGCTAGGTTATGCCTTGCTGCAGAAGGCACAAGGGGCCGGGATTGGCCAGCGGCTGAGGTATCGCTGAACTGCGGTTGGAGCGAAGAAATTAGTCAATGTGAATTCCAATTTAACTCTACCCCGCGGCGCGATAGTCGCTCTGTCCGCGGCGGCATTTGGCAGTGGTATGTCACTGCGCGTGATGGACGCCATGCTTCCTCGACTTGCAGAGGAATTCTCTTTAACGCTGGGTTCAGCTGCCTCGGTAATTACGGTGTTTGCAGTGGCTTATGGGATGGCCCAACTGGTGTTTGGCCCTTTGGGCGACCGCTTTGGCAAGTATCGGGTGGTGGCGCTGGGATGTCTTGCTTGCGCGCTGACTACTTTGGTTTGCGCTCTGGCGCCAAGCTTTAGTCTGTTGTTACTTGCACGCACGATGGCTGGGGCTACGGCGGCTTCCATCATTCCGCTTTCTATGGCTTGGATTGGTGATTTCATTGCGTATGAATTTCGCCAACCAGTACTCGCGCGCTTTCTAATAGGGCAGATTCTTGGACTCTCTGGCGGTGTGGCTTTGGGCGGCTTTGCAGCCGACCATTTGGATTGGCGCACGCCCTTTTTTCTGATCGCCTTGGTGTTTTTTTTGATTGCGGTCTGGTTACTGTTACTCAACCGGCGTCTACCACCACAGGCACGTCAGCGTCACCAGAGCGAAGGTTCGGCGATGGTGCGCATGGTGTCCGAGTTTGGCCAGGTCTTGGCGCTGCCTTGGGCAAGGGTAATTTTGCTTACGGTGTTTGCAGAAGGCGCTTTTCTGTATGGCTCCTTCGCATTTATGGTTTCGCATCTGCACCAGCTGCACACCTTGTCGCTTTCGACGGCGGGTCAGGTAGTGATGCTCTACGGCCTAGGCGGCTTGTTATTTGCGTTTGCTGCGCCTGCCTTAGTGAGACGCATGGGCGAGGTGGGCTTGTGCAAATGGGGTGGCATCCTGGTTGCGCTGGCGTTTTTGGTGGTGGCTTTGGCTAAAACATGGTGGTGGTCAGTCCCGGCCTGTTTTATCGCTGGTCTTGGGTTTTACATGCTGCACAACACATTGCAAATCAACGCCACCCAGATGGCCCCGGAGCGTCGAGGTTCGGCGGTAGCTGCATTTGCGTCCTGCTTCTTTATTGGTCAATCGATGGGCATTGCAATCAACGGCCAGCTCATTGCGATCGTTGGTACGACCGGGATCATAGTGCTTGGCGCAATTGGCGTGTGGCTGGTGTCTTGGAACTTTGTGCGATTGATGCGTAAAAAGAGGATTTAGGAGCTGAGGATACGGTGGGGGCTACGTAAGTTTGGTTTTGGAAGCTCCCGACTA
>QYPA01000139.1 GCA_007279715.1 Comamonadaceae bacterium
CCAACTATGCGTGGCTTGGCGCGGCAGGTATCAGCGCCGTCCTCGGCTTTCTTCAGTTTTTCAACCTTGAAGGTCCTTTTTCTCCTTTGGTAAACCAAACCGGCCTGGGCGAAGCATTCGGCAATCTGCGCCAACGCAACCAATATGCAACGCTGTGCGCCATCGGCTTAGCGGTCTTGGGCACCATGGCTACATCGCGCCATTGGGTGCGCGCACGCCCCTTCACCGCAATTGCTGCCGCCCTTTTAGGAGCGGCCATGGCCATGAGCGGTTCTCGTACTGGTTTGCTAGAGCTAGCGTTATTGCTCATCCTCGCTTGGCGCTGGCGCGGCGCCCGGGTCTGGACGCTGGCTATCGCCTTGGTGGCGTATGTCCTTGCTGCGCGCTACTTCCCGCGCTGGGCGGATGTGGATGGCTCGGTCTTTGCGCGTTTGCACGACACCAGCGATATGTGTGCTAGCCGGCTGAGTCTGTGGGGCAATGTGTTGCAACTCATTGCCCAAAAGCCATTTTTAGGTTGGGGTTGGGGCGAGTTGGACTTTGCGCACTTCATGACGCTCTACGCCAACCCACCGTTCACTGGTTTGCGCTTTTGTGCTGTCTTGGACAACGCGCACAACCTGCCTTTACAACTGGCTGTTGAGCTCGGTGTTCCGATTGCTTTGGCCGCTTGCTATGGACTCTTTGTTTGGATAAGGCGCAAACGGCCTTGGCAAGAACTCGATTCAAACCGCCGTATCGCCTGGTCTATCCTCGGCGTGATTGGTATTCACAGCCTGTTGGAATACCCTTTGTGGTACGGCCCGTTTCAAATCGCTGTGCTGATGTCTCTTTGGATGTTGCGTACGCCTAAACCCCTCCCTGATAAAGCCAATCGCCTGCATGTGGTGCTCGTGGCTTTCAGTGCCATCACCATGGCAGCCATCGTTGGCTTTGCCTCTTGGAGTTACTGGCGCGTAAGCCAACTCTACATCGAGCCAGAAGCGCGCGCGACGGCTTACCGCACCAACACCTTAGAAAAAATGAAGGACTCCCTGCTGTTTCAAAACCAAGTGCGTTTTGCACAACTGGCTATCACGCCTTTGGACACGGAAAACGCAAGTGAAATGTTTGCCCTGTCGCAAACGGTACTTCACTTCTCCCCCGAACCTTTGGTGATCATCAAAGCCATTGAAAGCGCCAAGCTTTTGGGCCGCAAAGAGGATGTGCTTTTGTATTCACAGCGGTTTGAGGCGGCTTTCCCGATTGAATATGCGGCGTGGTCTCAGAGGCGCTGACAGACATCCACCCAAACCCCTTGCGTAATTTCTGCCAATAGCGAGACGCTGATTCGCACTGCACTGTTAACAGAGCCTGCGGCCGGCAGGACCTCATCAAAGTCTTTCAGCGATTGGTCTAGGAATATGGGCAACGGCGCTGCCAAACCAAAGGGGCATACGCCGCCCACAGGATGCCCAGTCAATGTCTCTACTTCGCTTAAAGCCAGCATCTTGCCTTTACCAAAAACGGCTTTAAATTTTTGGTTTTCGATACGCGCATCGCCACTTGCAACCAACAACACTTCGCGCCCATCGCCAAGCCGAAAGGCCAGTGTTTTGGCAATGCGACCAGGCTCCACGTTATGCGCAAGCGCGGCCAATGCCACTGTAGAGGTGTTGGCTTCAAGCTCAATAATGGTGAGCGCTAAGCCGCTGTCTTCAAACAACTGGCGAACCGATTGCAAGCTCAAGCTGGTAACTCCGATTCAGGTTCCGCCCACATAGGGATTGGTTTTTCTCTCTCGCCCAAAGGTACTTTCAGGACCGTGGCCAGGGATAAAAACGGTGGCATCGCCCATTGGCCAGAGGCGCTGGGTGATGCTGTCGATTAAGTCTTGGTGGTTGCCTTGGGGGAAATCCGTGCGTCCGATGCTCCCTGCAAACAAAACGTCACCCACGAATGCGCGTCCTATGTCGGGAGAATAAAAAACCACATGGCCAGGCGTGTGCCCAGGGCAGTGGCGCACTTGAAAGGTGTAGGCACCCAAGCTCACCGTGTCGCCATCGTGAAGCCAACGGGTGGGTGTAAAAGCCCGTGCTGGCGCAAAGCCATAGGTCTCGGCGGCCACTGCCAAGCCATCGATCCAAAACTGATCACCGGGATGCGGGCCGATGATGGGAAGATGCAAGCGTTCTGACAAATCTGCGGTGGCGCCGGCATGGTCTAGGTGGCCGTGGGTGATCCAAATTTGTTCTAAGTTCACTTTCAATTGCGTGATCGTATCTAGCAGCAGATCAAGGTCGCCGCCTGGATCAATGATCGCGGCTTGTCGTGTTTCGTCACACCAAACGAGTGAACAGTTCTGTTGAAACGCGGTAACGGGAATGGTTTGGTAATGCAGCATGGCAATAAGTGTCGCATACCCGATGATGCCGGTGCGTTTATCGCCGAAAATACACCCTTTAGTTCGATCCAATGACCCAGCTCCTCCCCGCTCCTAATGCCCAACGCTTTGCCATGATTGGTGGGGTCGAGTCATTTGCGCGAGGGACCACTGTCTCCGTGTTTCCTTTGGTGATGTATCACGCTTGGGGTAGTGCGGCCGTGGTTTCACAAATCTACTTCGTCGTCGGTTTGGTTTCTTTGATAACTGCGCTCATGGTTCCATTATTGACGCGTGTTTTCACCCGTCGGCCGATTTATATTTTTTCTGCTTTTTTGTATTTATTCGGCGCTGGTTTTGGCATATTGGGCGGTAAGTTTGCGACCGCTGCGCTGCTTTGTAGCGTGATTGCTGCGGCAATCTCTTTTGTCTGCTTTAACGCCTATGTTTTAGATAACCTTGATAAATCGGAGTTCGGTCGATTAGAGACTCTGCGCCTTTTTTACAGCGGCTTGGGTTGGGTCGTGGGTCCTGTGATGGGGGTGTGGTCTATGTCCTGGTGGGCGGGGTCTCCCTTTGTGATGGTGGCCACCGCGGCCCTTGTGATGCTCACTTTGATTCTGCGCACGCCATTAGGCCGCGGCAAGGCCATTATTCAAAGTCCAGGGCGCTCTTCCAACCCTGTGGCCAACGTACTGCGCTTTTTTTCACAACCGCGCCTAGTAACGGCATGGTTGATTCCATTGGCACGCTCTTGTGGCTGGTGGTTTTATTTTGTTTATATTGGAATTTTTGCCGTTGAGCAGGGCTTGGGTAATCAAGTCGGTGGTATTGCTACGTCGGTGGCGAACATGGGTTTGTTTTTAACGCCTTTGATGTTGCAATGGATGCAGCAAAACTCGGTTCGCGTGGCTGTTCGTGCGGGGTTCTTTTTTGGTGGCTTGAGCTTTATTGGTGCCACTTTGTTGTCCGTCTTGCCGTGGTTGACTGTGGCAGTTTTGATCTTGGGAACTTTTTTTCTGGTGTTACTCGATACCTGTGGCGCTTTGCCATTCATGATGGCGGTCAAACCATCCGAGCGCACGGAGATGTCTGCGGTTTATTCCAGTTTCAGGGACGCCTCTGGGATTATTTCACCCGCGATTGCCTGGTTGGTGCTTCAATTTTTTCCAGTGGTTGGTGTTTTTGCGGCCTCGGGCTTTTTACTTATGGCAGCGTGGCTAGTCTCCGCTCGCCTACACCCTCAACTCGGTATTCCTGGTGCCTCTCGCATCCGCAACCCCCATAACGCTTAACTTTTACACACATGCCTCACTCTCAAGAACTCAGCTCCACCAATGACACGCGCATCCGCGCCGTTCGCCCTTTGACCACGCCAGCGCTGTTGCAAGAGAAGCTTCCTGCAAGTGATGCCGTTTTAGCGACGGTTCTTCAAAGTCGCGAATCCATTTCAAACGTTTTGCACGGGCGCGATGACCGCTTGGTGGTGGTGGTGGGTCCCTGTTCTATTCATGACCATGACCAAGCCATGGCCTATGCGCGGCTTTTAAAAGTCCAGGCAGATGCTTTAAAAGCAGACCTGGTCGTTGTCATGCGCACGTATTTCGAAAAGCCCCGCACCACAGTGGGCTGGAAGGGCTATATCAACGACCCGCATTTAGACGGAAGCTTCTCCATCAACGAAGGCTTAGAGTTTGCCCGCGCCTTGCTATTAGATGTTTTAGGCTTGGGTTTGGCTGTGGGCACGGAGTTTTTAGATTTACTCAGCCCCCAATTTATTAGCGACCTTGTGAGTTGGGGTGCTATTGGCGCACGGACCACAGAAAGCCAAAGCCACCGCCAACTCGCTTCCGGCTTGAGCTGCCCGGTGGGTTTTAAGAATGGCACCGACGGGGGGGTGAAGATTGCCAGTGATGCCATTTTGGCAGCGCAATCGGTTCACGCTTTCATGGGTATGACCCAAATGGGCCAAGCGGCTATTTTCGAAACCACGGGTAATGACAACTGCCACGTTATTTTGCGCGGCGGCAAAGTACCGAATTACAGCGCAGCCGACGTAAACACCGCATGCAACTTGTTAAAAGGTGCGGGGTTGACTGAGCAGGTGATGGTGGATGTTTCGCACGCCAATAGCAGCAAAGACCATTTGCGGCAAATGGGGGTTTGCGAAGACGTTGCGGAGCAAGTTTCCCTGGGGGAGCGCCGCATCATGGGCGTCATGATCGAGAGTCACTTGAACGAGGGTCGCCAAGATTTGATCCCCGGGGTTTCTTTGCGCTCTGGCGTGTCGGTCACCGATGCGTGTATCAGCTTTGAGCAGAGCATTCCACTGCTGGAGTCTCTGGCCCACGCGGTGCGGGCAAGACGGCAGCTGAATGGCCGTCTTTAACGCTTAATTGGTTCGGCGCGGAACCATAGGGCCGCGGCCTTCAATGTGGCGGAAATTGATGCGGCCTTTGCTTAAGTCATAAGGAGACAACTCCAGAGAAACACGGTCACCCGCCAAAATCCGGATGTGGTTCTTGCGCATTTTTCCTGCTGAATAGGCGATCAATTGGTGGCCGTTATCAAGCGTTACGCGAAACCGGGTGTCGGGCAACACTTCGTTGACCACACCCATCATCTCAATCAGTTCTTCTTTTGCCATGAATTTTCCTTTGCTTACGTATTGCGTACGCGGTTATTTTCGGGTCTAGTGCATATTGAGCGCACTGTGCGCCCAGTCAATTCCTTGCGCAAGTGCGTATTGTGCCGCGTCATCCTGCGAAGAGAAATTATCGGTAAAGCGCATGACGCGGTCTGTAGAAGCACTTCCACTCCCGCTGGCAATGGAAACTTGGGCTAAATAGCTGCCTTCAAAATACAGACTAGGGCATGCAGCGATGCGGTATTTTCCTATAGTAACGGGGCTTATCAAGGTTTTATTGTTGTGTTTATGAATCATTTAGAAATACAAGGTCACAGGCCATAGCAGGGGCAACGGTGATCGTAAGGGGAGAAATCCGCCGCCGTGAGAAGGCTTGTTGCGGTTTGCCATCGGGTGGCATTTTGGGCAGACCCTCTGCCGGGACTGCCCGTGTAATGTAACACGGTTATGGAAATTGCGGCTTGAACCCATAATGGGCTTTCTTCTTACCGCGTTTTGATCGCCTATGAAACTAGATCGTTACGATAAAAAAATCCTTGAAATTCTTCAAGCCGAGGGACGCATTCATAACCAAGATTTAGCTGACCGCATTGGTTTGTCTGCATCTCCTTGTCTGCGCCGAGTTCGGGCGCTGGAAGAGTCCGGCCTCATTCTCGGGTACCGGGCCATGCTCGATGCGCGCAAGCTAGGGCTCACTTTAATGGCCTTAATCCATATTTCGATGGATGTGCATACCCCTGAACGCTTTGATCACTTTGAGGCCGCTGTCGCCGTCTTGCCAGAGGTTTTAGAGTGCTTGCTCATCACGGGCCAAGATGCAGACTACCAGCTCAAGGTGGCAGTGCGCGATATGGATCACTACCAATTTTTGCTGCTTAACAAAATCACCCGTATTGAAGGGGTCACGGGTGTGCACTCCAGCTTTGTTCTGCGACGCGTCGTCGACAAAACAACCCTCTCGGTTGTCTAAATCAGCTTCATTTACCGCGCATCGGGCAGTTCAATTTTGACTTCAAGCACCTCTAAATTGCCTTGACGCTCCATATTGACTTTGATGTCGTTGGGGTTAATTTTGATGTACTTGCTGATAACTGCGATTAGGTCGCGCTGCAAATCATGCATGTAATCGGGTTCTGCCGCATTGCGACCACTGCGCTCGTGGGCAAGAATGATTTGTAAACGCTCTTTGGCAACACTGGCGGTCTTTTTTTTCTCGCCTAACAAAAACGAAAGAAACGACATGCTGTTATTTCCCACCAAACATACGCTTTAACAAACCTTGCTTGGGCGCCTCAGTAAAGCGCATGGGTTTGTCAACACCCAAGAAGCGGTCAATGACGTCCTTATACGCCTCAGACACGTCGCTTCCAGTCATGTGAACCGCTGGTACGCCTTGATTGGATGCCTGCAATACCGACTCACTCTCCGGTATGACTCCAATCAGCGGAATACGCAAGATATCTTGGATGTCTTCAAGAGAAAGCATTTGTCCTTGGTCCACACGGGCGGGGTTGTATCGGGTGATCAATAAATGTTCTTTGATGGGATCTAAGCCTTCAACCGCACGTTTGGTTTTACTAGCAAGCATTCCTAGAATTCTGTCTGAGTCGCGAACGGAAGAAACTTCAGGGTTAGTGACCACCAAAGCCTCATCTGCAAAGTGCATCGCCATCAGGGCGCCGGTTTCAATACCCGCGGGGGAGTCGCAGACGATGAATTCAAAATCCATGGCTGTCAGGTCGTTGAGTACTTTTTTAACGCCTTCTTGGGTCAAGGCGTCTTTGTCGCGGGTTTGGGATGCCGCCAAAACATACAGGTTATCGCACTGCTTGTCTTTGATTAAAGCCTGGTTTAAGTTGGCTTCGTTTTGAATCACGTTGATCAAGTCATACACCACACGGCGCTCACACCCCATGATCAAGTCTAAATTGCGTAAGCCCACATCAAAGTCAATCACCACGGTTTTGTGTCCACGCAAGGCCAAACCCGTCGCAAAACTTGCGCTTGTGGTTGTTTTTCCTACACCACCTTTTCCGGATGTCACCACAATAATTTTTGCCATGGAAAGAGTGTCTTTCAGATTAAGTAATTTAGATTTTATGTTTAAGTGCTTAAAGCTTCAATAATCAGTTTTTCTTGACCATCGTTGCTTAAGCGCACTTGTGCAGGTTTCCCAAGGACATCGGGCCCAAGCTCTTTTTCTGTCGTCCGGTAAACCCCTGCAATGGATACCAATTCAGGTTCCATGCAAAGTGAAAAAATTCGCGCTTGGGTGTTACCCCGTGCTCCTGCCATGGCTTTACCGCGCAAGGGGGCGTAGACATGAATGTTTCCATCCGCAATCACTTCGGCACCGCGGTTAACCATGGCCATAACGACCAAATCGCCACCACGGGCATACACCTTTTGCCCTGAGCGCAAGGGCTTGTCGATGACCAGTGCGGGTACCACCTCCTTCTTTACGGATGCTTTTTCCATCGCACCCTCTTTGGTTTGGCTTCCTGGTGTCTCGATTGGTTTTTTTGCTGTTGCTTGCGGTTTTTTGCTTTCTGGAGGAGCTTCCGTTAAACCGCGCTTTTTGGCTTGCTCTAAGCCACTGGGTGGTAAACCACGCACAGCCACTGCAAAAAGCCTACAATTTTTTAACGCAGACAGAAGTTCAGGCCAATGGGCGTCTTGATCAGCCACGTCTACTTGCGAAAAATCAAGCACCAAAGGGTCCAGGTCAAAAAAATCGGGGCTCTCGCTTAAAGGTCCAAACTGATGAATTAAATCATTGGCCAGCTTGGAAAAGAGTGGCGTCTTTACGATCAATGCAACCAAGGAGAGCTGGGCGCTTTTTATGTCAAAAGAGGCTGTTGGCGATCCAGAATGTGATCCTGTCGGATGAACGGGCATGGGCGTTAAAGGATCCAAAAAGAAGAAACCAAATCTTACTTGATGCGTGTGCACAATCTGACTAAAGAAAATTTACTTGGTTTTTTCTATCCTTGTCTTCTTTCTTATCTCTTTATTTAAAGATAGTAGTAGTAGATAAGCAAGGTCTCTTTTTGTTTATAACGTTTTTTTATTGATTAAAATCAATGACTTAAGGCATGTATTTCCTTGTTAATGATTTTGTTTTAGGTGTTGCCAAAATGGGGTTAATTTTCTAAAAAGTATTTTTCTGTGGATAGGTTCGATATTTCTTGCAAAATATCAACATAGTTA
>QYPA01000028.1 GCA_007279715.1 Comamonadaceae bacterium
GCCCCTGAAGTCGCAATTTTGGGTGTCTGTAAAAGCCAAATGGAACCCGTTTGGGATGGCAAGGCATTTCAGCCGCGTTTGATGTTGCCCTTGAGTTTGACGTGGGACCACCGCGTCATTGACGGCGCATCGGCTGCCCGCTTTAACGCCTATTTAGGTCAGATTCTGAGCGATTTCCGCCGCGTTATCCTCTAAAAAAAACTGAGAAAACTGTATGGCAATCTTAGACATTAAAGTCCCCGATATTGGCGATTTTTCAGAAGTGACCGTGATTGAATTGATGGTCAAAGTAGGCGACACCATTCGCCAAGAACAAAGCCTCATCACGGTGGAGTCCGACAAAGCGTCGATGGAAATTCCATCGTCACACGCGGGCGTGGTGAAAGAGTTGAAGATCAAGCTGGGCGATAAGGTCAAAGAAGGCTCGGTGGTGTTGGTGTTAGATGCAGAAGGTGCTGCCGCTGCTCCGGCCGCACCTGCAGCGGCTCCAGCCACAGCAGCACCAGCTGCCCCAGTAGCAGCCGCACCTGCACCCACAGCGGCATCCTTTGGCGAAAACTATGCAGGGGTGGCCGACATCGAATGCGATGTGCTCGTGTTGGGCGGTGGCCCCGGCGGTTACTCTGCAGCGTTCCGTGCGGCTGACCTCGGCTTGAACGTCGTCATCGTCGAGCGCTACGCCACCTTGGGTGGTGTGTGTTTGAACGTGGGTTGTATCCCCTCTAAAGCGCTTCTGCACGTTGCGGCGGTGATGGACGAAGTCAGCCACATGGCCGACTTGGGTGTGGACTTTGGCAAGCCGGTGGTCAACATCGACAAGCTGCGCGGTCACAAAGAAAAAGTCATTGGCAAACTCACAGGCGGCTTGGCTGCAATGGCCAAGATGCGCAAGGTCACCACCGTGCGCGGCTTGGGCCAGTTCGTGGGTGCACATCACCTCGAAGTGTCGGAGACCACTGGCACTGCCCAAGAACAAAACGGCAGCAAAAAAGTGATCGCCTTCAAGAACGCAATCATCGCCGCAGGCTCGCAAGCCGTGCGTTTGCCCTTTATGCCGAATGATCCACGCGTGGTCGACAGCACCAGCGCTTTGGAACTCAAAGAAGTGCCCAAGCGCATGCTCATTTTGGGCGGCGGCATCATCGGCCTGGAAATGGGCACGGTTTACAGCACGTTGGGCGCACGCCTGGACGTGGTGGAAATGATGGACGGCCTCATGCAAGGCGCGGACCGCGACTTGGTCAAAGTCTGGCAAAAGATGAACGCCAAACGCTTTGACAACATCATGCTCAAGACCAAAACGGTGGGCGCACGCGCCTTGCCAGAAGGCATTGAAGTCACGTTCGAGAGCGCCGAACCCGGTGGCACGGCGCCGCCTCCTCAGGTGTACGACCTCGTGTTGCAAGCCGTAGGCCGCACGCCCAACGGCAAAAAACCCGCCGCTGAAAAAGCCGGCGTGTCTGTGACCGAGCGCGGCTTCATCAACGTCGACATTCAAATGCGCACCAACGTGCCGCACATCTTCGCCATTGGCGACATCGTGGGCCAGCCCATGCTGGCGCACAAAGCGGTGCACGAAGCACACGTGGCGGCCGAAGTGATTGCGGGCGAACTGCAAGGTAACAAAGAGCTGGCAGCCGCTGCGTTCAACGCCCGCGTCATCCCAAGCGTGGCCTACACCGACCCCGAAGTGGCCTGGGTGGGCTTGACTGAAGACCAAGCCAAAGCGCAAGGCATCAAAGTGAAAAAGGGTTTGTTCCCTTGGACCGCCTCGGGCCGCGCCATTGCCAACGGCCGAGACGAAGGCGTGACCAAACTGCTATTTGACGATAGCCCAGAAGCACATGGACACGGCAAGATCTTGGGCGGCGGCATGGTGGGCACGCACGCGGGCGACATGATTGGCGAGATCGCGTTGGCGATTGAGATGGGCGCAGACGCTGTGGACATTGGCAAAACCATCCACCCCCACCCCACGCTGGGCGAAAGCATCGGCATGGCGGCAGAAGTGGCGCATGGGACTTGCACGGACTTGCCGCCTAGCAAGAAGTGAACGCTTCGCGCATTAAATAAAGAAGCCGCCAACCTGAAAGGGTTGGCGGCTTCTTTTATTGAAGATCGTTTCTGCCAGTTCAGTGTTTACTATTTTTTGCGTGCGCAATAGCCTCATTCAAACCTTGCTTGATGCTGCCAAATGCATCAACCGTCGTTGGTCGAATTTCATAACTTGTACTGCGCCCACTTGCCTCAGACCGCATCAACACCCCACGCTCTAGCAGCTCGTTGATGTCGCGCAGTGCAGTGTCTTGAGAGCATTTGGCAATCGCTGCCCACTTGCTGGTGGTGAGCTTGCCGTCAAAGCCATCAAGCAGTTTGTTGAGCAGTTTGATTTGTCGCTCGTTCATGGGTGTGTCGGCCCTTTGCCGCCAGAAGTTGGCTTTGCCCAGCACGGCAGACAGCGTGCCTTGTGCGCCTTGCACGGCGCGCAGCAGGCAACCCAAAAACCACTCTAGCCAATCGGTCACGTCCAGCGTGCCTTTTTGGGTGCGTTCGAGTTGGTCGTAATAGTCTTTGCGCTCGCGCTGGAATTGCGCTGACAGGCTGTAGTAGCGCTGTGCAGTGCCTTCGGCGCGGGCCAGGGCCAAGTCGCCCACGGCACGGCCCATGCGGCCGTTGCCATCGTCCATCGGGTGCACCGTCACAAACCACAAGTGGGCTAGGCCGGCTTTGATCAGCGGGTCGTCTTGGCTGGCGGTGTTGAACCAATCTAGGAACAGCGCCATTTCAGCATTTAGCGTATTCGCAGGCGGGGCTTGGTAGTGCACGCGTGGGCGGTGCAGCGGGCCAGACACCACTTGCATGAGGCCTTGTGCGTCGTTGCGCCACGCACCAACGCGGATGGGCGTCATGCCGCTATAGCCAGTGGGGAAGAGGGCGGCGTGCCAGCCGCACAGGCGCTGCACGGTCAGCGCTTGGTCGTGCTGTTGGGTGGCGTCTAGCACCATGTCCACCACACCGTCCACATGGCGGTCGGTGGGTGCCAGTGCGCCAATGTCCACGCCTAAGCGGCGGGCGATGGACGAGCGCACCGACTCGGGGTTGAGCATTTCGCCCTCGATCTCGCTGGTTTTGATCACGTCTTCGGTCAGCACGCGCAGGGTGGCTTGGTCGCGCTGCTCCAGGCCAATGTCGTGCATGCGGCCCAGCAGCAGGCCTTGTGCGTGGTGCACTTGCGCCAGTAGTGGGGCCAAGCGCGCGTGCGCGTAAGTCCACTTAGGCCAAGTGTCTTGCTGCCAGATATACAATTTATCGCCGCTATTCATGCGGTGATTATGCGGTGAATGCGCCTCATGTGCAAGATATTCGGGGTATATTTTGCGGTGATTGTGTGGTTTTATCGCCGCAAAGTCATGGCGGCAGACGTGGCGCACGGTAGCTGCACGGACTTGCCGCCTAGCAAGCATGCGGCAGTTTTACGAGGTTTACCCCGACCCGCCTGATTACAAGAAGGTGCGCAACTATTGGAAGTGGCTTAAGAACAAATTGATCGTCGAAGGCAGTCAGTTGGTTAGTGCCACTAACCAACTGAAGTTGCCAGCGAGCGGTTGTTAGAAGTTTTTACATGACCAACAAAGAGTTGGTGATAAGCATGCTGGCCGAGACGGGAAAAAAGCTTATGAGCCCGCAGAGCGCCAAGCAGTTGCGGTTGCTGGAGCAGGCGAAAAGCAAGAGGGGATAGCAACGGCTGACGGCATTGCTAATTAATGCGCCTCAAACTAACAAAGCTCTACCCACACATGATCTGAAGAGCTGGAAAAAAATGAACGCCAAACGCGTTGACTTGCAGCTGTTTTCTTTCACTGCTTATTTTTTGAGAGATTTCAAAGCTGACCTGGTAGTCCGTTTAAACCGACATCTTTGTCAGCGTAAACATCACACAAAAACTTTACAAAAGCGGCTACTTTGCTGCTGACCAAACGGCGTGATGAGTGCAGTATCCAAATCTCTACGGCACGTTCAGGAACTTCACCCCAGCAAACAAGTCTGCCCGCAGCAATGTCATCTTCTATGAATTTTCTCGCCAAAACCGCTGCACCAATTCCAACGATCGCAGCGTCTCTGATGATGATGGGGTTGGGCAGCCTCAGAACAGCGTGCCGATGAATGGTCTGAGTATCTTTGCCGTTACGAATGGTCCATGTGCCGGTCTCTGGCATGCCAATCCCCACAATAGCGGGGACGCTGGGAAGGGTGTCAGTCTCTAAAATTGCTTTTGGAAAAGCCAACGACGGTGCGGCAACGACCGCCAGCCGATCTCGAAAGAAACACCGCCCGACCAACTCGTCGTCAGGCTTTGGGTTGACGCGGATCACCACGTCGTAGCCATCCGCGATCAAGTCGACGGCATGGTCTTCTACCGTGACTTCCAATTGAACTTCAGGATATTGGACTGCGAACTCGGCCGCCAATCGCCCGATGGCGGTATTGCCAAACGTGACTGGCGCACTGATGCGCAAACGGCCTCTTGGTTCACCGCGACCCTCGGTTAATTCTTGAGCCGCATCCGATACTTCCCCTAGCAAACCTACCGTTCTGTTGTAAAGGTTTTTCCCCTCTTCGGTCAGCCGAAATGACCGACCGACGCGCTCAAGCAACCGCACACTTAAACCTTCTTCAAGCTCAGCGATATGCCTGGATAAAGAAGCTTTGGACCGACCGCTGGATCGACTTGCCTTGCCAAATCCTTCATGGAGGGCAACCAAATTGAAGTCGACCAAGGCTTGAAAATTTAACTGTTTCAATTTTGAGACTTTGTGTATTAAATTGACGTATAGATTTTAAAAATGATACAGCATACGATCCGTCCATTGCAGTTTTATTTCACCCTTTCAAAGGATTTATCGTGTCGACAGCCAAATTATTAAGTCCGTTCAGCCATGGGCCATTTGAATTCAAAAATCGCGTATTCATGGCGCCCATGACGCGCTCACG
The DNA here is from genome assembly GCA_007279715.1 of Comamonadaceae bacterium. Classification (GTDB taxonomy): domain Bacteria; phylum Pseudomonadota; class Gammaproteobacteria; order Burkholderiales; family Burkholderiaceae_C; genus Allorhodoferax. The sequence continues at coordinate 4,993 of QYPA01000028.1, forward strand.
CGCCCCAGAACGGGTGCCCAACGACCTGATGGTTCAGTACTACACGCAACGTGCGTCTGCGGGCCTGATCATCACCGAAGGCACTCAAGTAAGCGAGCAGGGTATCGGTTATGTGTTCACGCCGGGCATCCATACGCAAGCACAGATTCAAGGCTGGAGGCGTGTCACAGACGCGGTGCACGATGCGGTCGGTTTGATGTTTTCTCAGTTGTGGCATGTGGGTCGTGTGTCGCACCCCGATTTTCATGACGGCAAATTGCCGTTAGCACCTTCTGCCGTCGGTTTTAAAGGACAGGTCTATACCCACAAAGGCCCCCAAGATACGGTCACCCCGCAAGCAATGACGCTTGACGACATCAAGCAAGCGGTTGCGCAGTTCAAGGCGGGCGCAGAGGCTGCCAAAGCGGCTGGGTTTGATGGGGTTGAAATCCACGGCGCGTTTGGTTATCTGCCGGCTCAATTCCTTGAAGATGGTTCAAACCAACGCACCGATCAATACGGCGGATCTATAGAGAATCGTGCTCGCTTCCTATTGGAAGTTACCGACGCTGTGATCGCCGTCTGGGGTGCAGATCGGGTTTCGGTCCGGCTGTCGCCGCGCATTCCCTACAACGGCATGAGCGACAGCCAGCCTGAAGTAACCTATGTGTATGTGGTCGAGCAGCTCGAAGCGCGCAAGCTCGGCATTCTGCATTTCATGGAACCTGCTCAACTGCCCGAAGGCGTTAGCCCCTTGGCACCACGGGTTCGCGAACTGTTTACGGGTTTGCTTTTGCTCAACACAGGCTATGACCAACAGAGCGCCGAAAAAGTCGTCGATCAAGGTAGCGCTGATGCGGTGTCATTTGGGACTTTGTTCTTGGCCAACCCGGATCTACCCGAGCGCTTCAAGCGCGCTTCATCGCTCAACCCACCTGATCGCGGCACAATGTATGGCGGACAAGCCCAAGGGTATGTGGACTATCCCGCGCTAGACATCAACATTTAACTTCAAGAGAAAAGCAATGCAAAAATTTATGATCGACATTTTGTTACAAGACCTCGACAACGAAACCCGCATGCGTTTGTTGCCCGCAGAGCAAGCCATGGTCAAGTCTTGGGAGGAGGACGGAACCCTGCTTGCCTCGTACATCAAACAAGAGGCCGCGGGCATTTACCTGGTCCTACTTGCGCAAGATGCGCAAGACGCAGACGCGAAACTTTCAAAGTTACCGTACTACCCGTACATGAAAATTGAGATGACGTCACTGCGCATGGCGTAGCTTAGGGCATCAAGGTACAGGGCCTGTTACCTTGAGCGGCATGAGGGCTTGCTAATGCCAATGACTCTTACGAAGGAATGACCAAACTGCTATTTGACGATTCACACGAGGTGCATGGGAATTGGGGCCGCGGCAAGATTTTGGGCAGCGGCTTGCTGGATTCGCACTCGGGCGGCATGATCGGCGAAAGCATCGGCATGGCGGCGGAAGTGGCGCACGGTAGCCGCACGAACTTGCTCCTGGTTCTTAAGTAAAACAGCATCTAAGCCTCTCTTACAAAGCCTGAATCCTCACCGGTTCAGGCTGGACACAAAGCCTTCCAACACATTCACCGTATTCAAGCCCACCTCGGCCACCGCATAACCGCCTTCAAACGTCAGCACCGTGGGTAAGCCCAGTTGTGCGATGGCTCGCCCTAGTTGGAGGTAGTCTGCGCTTTGCAATGTGAAGCCTGAAATCGGGTCGCCTTCAAAGGTGTCTAGCCCCAGCGGCACAACCAGTGCCTGCGGAGCGAAGTCACTCACCGCCTGCATGGCGGTTTGCAGCGTGGCCCACCAAGCCTCAAACCCAGTGCCACGTGGCAGCGGCAGGTTCAGGTTGAAGCCTTCCCCTGCGCCCGCACCCCGTTCTTCGGCATGGCCCAAAAAGAAGGGGTATTCGGTGCGCGGATCGCCGTGAATCGACGCAGTGAACACATCGCCGCGCTCGTAAAAACAAGTTTGTGTGCCGTTGCCGTGGTGGTAGTCCACATCCAGCACGGCAACGCGTTCTAGCCCGCTGTCGCGCAGGGCCTGCGCGGCCACGGCGGCGTTATTGATGAAGCAATAACCGCCCATGTAATTGGGCCCTGCGTGGTGTCCCGGCGGTCGGGTCAGCGCCATGGCAAAGCGCTCGCCATCGAACACCGCTTGCGCGGCTGCCAGCGCGCAGGCCGCGCCCTCGCGGGCGGCGACCCAACTCCCCGCCGTCAAGGGCGTACCCGAGTCAAACGCATATTGCCCCAGCCGCGCCGCAAAGTTCAGCGGTGGAACATCGGTGCGAAAACCGTGTTTTGACGCCAACGGCCAGACCGAGGGCAGGGCGTCTAGCGTCGCATTGGCGGGGTCTAATGCCACCCACTCGTCCCACGCATGGGCCAAAAAGTCGAGGTAGTCAGCGCTGTGTACCCGCCGCAAGGCCGCATTCAGCGGTAGGTCGTTTGATGGTTGCTCCAAGCTGCCCACAGGCCGACGCGCCAGTTCGTCCAACACATGCTGCAAGCGCTCTGGCACCTCGTGGCAATCGACCAAGCGACCTCGGAACATTTCTTGGCGGCCGGCGTGTTGGGCGTGGCGGGTGTTGTGGAAGATCTTCATGGTGACAGGCAACTGAGTGGTTGAAAAATATCAGTCCAGCGACGTTCGATAGTCATTTAACTCAATGAATCGGTTAGATCAGCATTTACGCGCAACAATCAAACGGCCCGGCCGCTCTAAGGCGTTCATGTAATTGAACGCTTTGATCTCGATCACTGTCCAGATGCCGGACTGCGCTAGCCGATCGATGTGCGCCTGGTAGCCGTCTTCCACAAAATGTGCCCCGTTCATGAAAATGACAATCGGGCTGCCGGACTGCACCATTCGGATAATTTCTGGATAGCATTCGGGCCCGAGGTGGCCAGGGGCAAATGAGCCGGCACACACGGCCGCTTGATAAGCGCCTGCCTCGATCACCGTGGTTTTCATTAAATCGCCCGACAAGAGCTTGTTATAAATCGCCTTGGGTCGCGCGACGTTGAGCATCGCTTCAGAAATATCGATCCCGTCTATGCGTAAGTAGCCAAGGGCCTTGAGTTTTTGTCCTACCAGGCCAGTCCCGCATCCAATGTCGATGATAGACGCCCCCTTATTTGGCGCAACGCTTGCTAACGCGTTGGCCGCAATCAGGTGCCCGGTGTAGCCAAGATTACCGACCAGGTCTTGCTCATAAGTCTGCGACCATTCGTCATAAAGCGGCTGGGTTGAGCGCTTGGCGGCCTCATATTCGGCGAGTTTGTCGAGGACGATGGAAGTTTTCTTGCTCATGTAAAGGAGTCCAAGTGAAGGGATAGCGTTTTTTGGACAATAACCTAAGTTGGGCGAGATTTGAAGAATGGTGGTTCAATGGGAATCTAATACAAGGAGAGTCTATGAAATCCGTTTTTAAAGTGATCGGCGTAGCGCTACTTTTGGGTATCGCTTATTTGAGCTTTTGGCCGATTCCTATACAACCTTTAACTTGGGATGCGCCCGCGCAACCTGGCTATAACGGCCCGCATGCCGCTAACAACAAATTAGCCAATTTGCAGATGATTGACTTGGGCGCTGAAAGTGGCCCAGAACATATTGCGATTGGCCGCGATGGAAAGTTGTACGCCACGGTTGAGAGTGGTCGGATTTTGCGAATGAATCCGGATGGCACCGCGCAGGCGGTGTTTGCGGATAGCGGTGGGCGCGTATTGGGTTTTGACTTCGATGCCGCAGGTAACTTGATTGCTGCGGATGCAGTCAAAGGTTTGTTGTCTATTTCTACTGAGGGTAAGGTTACCGTTTTAACGGACAGCGTCAACATCAACGGCCAACGCGATCCGATTCGTTATGCCGATGCGGTGGTGGTGGCCCCCACCGGAAAGATGTACCTCAGTGATGCATCAACCCGCTTTGCTCCCAAAGATTGGGGTGGCACGTTTGAAGCCAGCGTGCTTGATATTTTGGAGCAGTCTTCGACCGGGCGCATACTCGAGTTTGACCCCGCAACCCAAGCCACGCGGGTGGTTGCGCACGGGCTGAGCTTTGCCAATGGGGTGGCATTAAGCCAGGACGGCCAACATTTGTTTGTGAATGAAACCGGCAAGTACCGCGTTTGGAAAATAGCCGTCATCTCCAATAACCTAGACGTTCGCCAAACGTCGAATCAGGCGACGGTGTTGTTTGATAATTTGCCCGGGTACCCTGACAACCTGATGCGCGGCAGTGACGGAAAAATTTGGTTGGGTTTTGCTAAGCCGCGCAACCCAACGATTGATAATTTAGCAACGAAACCATTCATGCGCGAAGTGACCTTGCGATTACCGCGCGCGTTGTGGCCTATTCCACAATCCTACGGTCACGTGATGGCCTTTACCGAAGATGGAAAAGTCGTAGCTGATATGCAAGACCCCAGCGGGAAATACCCCGAAAGCACGGGCGTGACTGAAACAGCCGATCGCTTGTACATCCAAAGTTTGCACGCCAAAGGCCTGGGTTGGATGCCTAACGTGCCGGCTGGGAAATAAACCCCCATCAGATCCCAGATCCCAGACAGCAGATGAAATTGAAACTATGCAACGCCGCGACCTCCTACTAAGTACCTTTGGCCCATGTTTGGCGACTCTGCCCAGCTGGGCGTCCGAGCCTTCTTCTGAACTTGCCAAGGTTTGGAGGCGGGAGCGCGGCGTGCTACTGATTCGCCACGCGCTTACTGAAGCTGGAATTGGCGATCCGCCTGGCTTTGTTTTGGGGCAATGCAAGACGCAACGCAATCTCAGCGACGAGGGGCGGCAAGCGTCTCGGTCGATAGGTCAATGGATGCGTGTTAACCAGTTTGCTCCCGACGCAGTGTTAAGTAGCCAGTGGTGCCGTTGCCAAGACACGGCTCGGTTGGCTTTTATGCAGTTTCAAGACTGGCCTGCGCTGAACTCCACGTTTGAAGGACGCGGAGATGCGACGGCTCAAATCAAGGCCTTAAAAGATCGCTTGCAGACCATGCCCCCGCAGCGGACTGAGGTGTGGGTAACGCATCAAGTCAACATGACCGCCTTGACCGGTGCCTATCCCGCCATGGGAGAAGGCTTTTTAGTCGATCAACGGGGGCGTTTGTTGGCGCGGGGGGAAATGAGAGCATGAGTCACGATTACGTTTTGAATGTGTATTTCGATGGGTCATGCCCTTTGTGTCAGCGCGAGATCGCTATCTACCGTCGCTTTCCTGAAGCCGCCGCTATTCAATGGGTAGACGTCAGTAACGGCGAAGATTTGGGCGTTGATTTCAGTTGCGCGGCGGCCATGGCGCGGTTTCATGTGCGTGACAGCGAGGGCCGATTGTTTAGCGGGGCAGCGGCGTTTTCTCAAATGTGGCGTCAATTTCCGGGTTGGCGCTGGCTGGGTTGGCTGTCGGCGTGGCCGCCCATGTCTTGGTTATTTGAGCTGGCTTACCGTTTGTTTTTGCCGATTCGCCCGACCTTGCAAAAGTGGGTGCGGCGCTGGTCTAGCTAAGGGCCGTTAACTCTAAGCCGATGCGTTCTATCTCTTGCACCAACAAAGCCAGATCGGCACGGGTTGTGCGGTGGTTGGTGATGTTGACGCGAATGGCGTTGCGGCCGTTGACCAGGGTGGTAGACGGCGCGGCGATTCCTTGGATCTGCAATTGAATCACGATTTCGCCGTTGAGCGCGTCAGTGGTTTTATCGTCTTGGCCTTCAGCTTGGTAGCGAAAGCAACAAATATTCATCGCGACCGGCGCCATCAGTCTCAGGTGCGCGTGGGCTTCTACCAGTTCGCCAAGGTACGCGGCCTGTTCGCAATTTTGCGTGATCAACGCGCCGAGTTTGGCGGTACCGTGTTCGGCCAATTGCGCCCACACCTTCAACGCCCGAAAGCCGCGTGAGAGCTCGGGCCCGTATTCCACCGGCCACGGGTTGCCCGCGGCCAGCCCACGCTCTGCTCCCTTGAGGTATTCCGGACGTTCTGAGAAAGTACGGCGATGGTCTTCTTCACTGCGCATCAAAATAAAGCCCGCGTCGTAATTCACATGCAGCCACTTATGAAAGTCAAACGCCAGCGAGTCAGCGCGTTTAATCCCTGATAGGCGCGGGCTTAGACGCTCGCTAAGAACCCCCAGAGCGCCAAACGCGCCGTCGATGTGAAACCAGATGTTTTCGGCTTTCGAGATATCGGCCAAGGTTTCCAAGTCGTCAATCGACCCCACGTTGACCGCGCCCGCGGTACCTACGATCACAAAGGGCGTCAGGCCAGCGGCACGGTCTTTGGCGATGGTGGCCTGAAGTGCTAACGTGTCCATTTCAAAGCGCTCGTTGACCGCAATTTTGCGCAGCGCGTCTGAGCCTAGGCCCAAGATATCAAAGGCACGGGCGACGCAGGAATGGGTTTGCTCCGAGGTGTAACCCACCAACGGGCCCAACGCGTTTTGTTGTAGGCCTGTTTTTCGGTTGCTGAAATTAAAGCAGCGGTCCCGCGCAGCTTTCAAGGCAATCACGGTAGCAATCGACGTACCGCTCACAATCAGGCCGCTCGAAGTTTCAGGAAACTGAAACAGTTCGCGACACCAATTCATAACCTGTTTTTCTACGTACATCGCGCCATGGTCACGCCCACCGAGGTTGGCATTGATGGCCGCAGCGGTGATGTCAGCCATCAGGTTGCTTGGCGTTCCCGAGCCGTGAACCCAACCAAAAAATCGGGGATGCGTGTTGCCTACACCAAAGGGCAGCAGGGCGGTCAGGTGGGCTTGGGTCGCTTCAGCGCCTATGCCCTCAACCGGCAGTGGCCCTTGGTAATTCGCTTGCAGCGCGGGTGGAAACGGGTTCCATATCGAGCCTTCGCGGTAAGTTTCCATGCGGTCTACCGCAGCATCAAGCATTCGGTGGGCTTGTTCGCGAAACGCAACCCAATCGGTGGGGTCTAGCGTTTTTTCTGGTGCAAAGCTCGGATGTTTGGGTGACGTCATGGCTAGTCTTTCGGCGCTGAATCAACTGCGTTTGCAGCTGCCGCAGCGGCGGCAACTTGAACGATTTGGCCAATGAGGCGGCAGTCTTCAGTCGTAAGCGAGAGGGGCGTGCGTAGGTCAAGTAACTGGCGTAAAACGCCTTGCGACTTTGGCATGGGCGCTTGTTCGGGCAGGTAATGCCAGTGGCCAAAGTTGCTGGTAAAGGCGGTTGGAATGCGCAGCCCAAACCATTTGATATACAAGCCACGCGCTGCGCATTCGGCTAAAAAGCATTCGATTTGCGCCGGCGATAAGTCAAGCGAAAACTGGATGGAGCTAGGGACGAAATCTTCACGCGCATCGCGCACGGGCAGCGTGAGATGGGGTGCGGCTGCGAAGCCGTGCGCCAAGTCATCGTAAATACGCCGCCAGCGCACACCCCGCTCCGGCAGCAGCGCAATTTGCGGACGCAACAAGGCAGCAGCGAGGTTTGACATGCGCATGCTGAAGTTGGGCGTGACATAACGCCAGCGCTCAAACACTTCGGCCGAGGGCCGCAATACGTGTTGGTCGTACATCATGTAGCAGCCAGACATCAAGATGACTTGGGCTGCCACGTCTTCATCGTTGGTAACTAAAAGACCGCCCTCACCAGCGTTAATGTGTTTGTAGGTCTGGGTGCTGTAACAACCGACATGCCCAAAGGTTCCGGTGTGTTGGCCGTCCCATCGTGCGCCCATGGTGTGCGCGCAGTCTTCGACCAAAGCGATGCCATGGCGATCACAAATTTCGCGCACGGCACGCAGGTCCGTGATGTGGCCGCGCATATGCGAAAGCAAAAATACACGCGCTCCGCTGCTGGCGGCTTTGCGCTCTAAATCTGCCAGGTCGGTGGTGTAGTCCTCTAATGTTTCTACCAAGACCGCAGAGGCAGCCGCGTGGGCAATCGCCCCGGGTACTGGCGCGAGCGTGAAGCTGCTGGTAAGTACTTTGTCCCCGGGTTTGACGCCCAGGGCTTTGAGCGCCAAAAACATCGCCGCGCCACACGAACTCACAGCCACGCAATACTTCGCGCCCACATAGGCCGCGTACTCTTGCTCTAATAAGGACGGCTCGGGCGTGCCAGAGCCTTGCTCGCCGTAGCGGTGCAAACGCCCGCTGCGCATCAGCGCGATGGCTTGCTCAATCGCAGTTTCGGGAATCGGTTCCGATTGGCTTAGGTCTTTGCCAAACCACAGGCCATCGGTGGATCGGGGAGGGGCTGTGGTGGTACTCATGTCAGTGCTGGTGTCCTTGGAGCGTGCCGAGTTCGAAGTGTTCTTCTGGGAAGTATTTTTTCAATCGGATGTCGCCGGTTCGGGCGTGGCCTTCCATGCCTTCCAAACGGGAGATACGCGCCGCGACCTGGCCGACCTCGCGGCTGGCGGTTCGGTTTAGACGCTGGTAGGTGACCGTCTTGATGAACTTGCCAACGCTCAAGCCGCCCGAATAACGCGCTGCGCCCCGGGTTGGCAAGATGTGGTTGGGCCCAGCGCATTTGTCGCCGTAAGCCACAGTAGTTTCTTCGCCTAAAAAGAGCGAGCCGTAGTTGGTTAGCCGCCCTAACCACCAGTCTAAATCAGAGGCCAAAATCTGAAGGTGTTCGGGCGCGTAACGGTCGCTGATCTCGCAAATTTCTTCGCGGGTTGGCGCGTAGACTACTTCGCCGTAATCACGCCAAGCGGCGCTGGCCGAAGAGCGAGCGGGTTCGGGCAGGGCGGCGATCACGCGCGGCATGATGGCAATGACCTTTTCTCCCAATGCGCGTGAGGTGGTGTAAAGCCAAACCGGAGAATCCGGCCCATGTTCGGCCTGACCCGCTAGATCGGCGGCAACAATTTCGGCGTCGGCGTTCTCATCGGCAATGATGGCCGACTCGGTTGGGCCGGCAACAACGTCGATTCCAATGCTGCCAAACAGGGTGCGTTTGGCTTCGGCCACAAAGCGGTTGCCAGGGCCCACGATGATGTCTGCTGGAGCTTTGGCGTACAGGCCGTAGGCCAAGGCAGCAATAGCTTGAACGCCGCCAAGCGCCAGAACGGTGTGTGCGCCGCAGAGCTGCATGGCGTAAAGAATCGCTGGGTTAACTCCTACTTCTTTGTGGGCTGGTGAGGTGGCAACGATATTGGGAACGCCCGCCACTTGGGCGGTACACACGCTCATGATGGCGGAGGCCGCATGGGCATACCGTCCGCCTGGCACGTAGCAGCCCGCCGTGTTAACGGGGATCAGTTTTTGACCTGCTACCAAACCGCTCATTAATTCCACTTCAAACTCCCCCAGCGAGTCACGCTGACGTTGCGCGAAGTCTCGTACCCTTTGGTGGGCAAACGCAATGTCTTGTCTAACCGTAACTGGTACCCGCTTAACCGATTCGGCAATGTCCGCCTCGCTGAGCAAGATTTTTCCCTTGTAGCCATCGAGCTCGCGGGCGTAGCGCTCAACCGCTGCGCAACCCTCGGCCTTGATCTCGGCCAACATACGCTGCACCGTCTCGCCGGTGGCAGCGTCAATGGTGGCTTGGGGCGGCGTTGCTTTTTTGAGGTATTCGGTGGTCATGTGGGGCGCTTTTTCAGTGAATGAGCCATGGTAGTACCCCGCCATTCCTAGCGTTAGAGCCATAATTAGATTTCACTAGTGCCAGAAATGGAATTTTAGTGTTCCTTATTCAAACCTGCCTTGAAAACTAGGGTATTGCCCATGCTCCATTTACCCCCTAGCGTCTCTTTTATTGAGCGCGGCTGGCTTTCCTCTAACAACATTGTGTTGCAAGATGAGGCGAAGGCGGTGCTCATTGATTCGGGGTATTGGACGCATGCGGAGCAAACCCATGCCTTGGTTGCGCACCACCTCGTAGGGAAACCGCTTCAGACCCTGATCAACACCCATTTACACAGCGACCATTGCGGGGGCAACGCACTTTTGCAGAACGCTTACCCCGGGCTTGAACTTTTGGTTCCCCCAGGGCACGCCGCTTATGTTGAAAACTGGGACCCTAAGGCGCTTTCCTTCACGCCCACAGGCCAACATTGCCCCAAGTTTCGCCTTACCGGCGTGATTCAACCGGGTGCCAAGTTCATTGTCAACGGCGCCGAGTGGCAGTGCCATGCAGCCCCCGGGCATGACCCCAATGCACTGATTATTTTTAATGCACAAGACGGTATTTTGATTTCAGCCGACGCGCTGTGGGAAAACGGCTTTGGGGCGGTCTTTCCAGAAATTGAGGGTTTTGAGGCCTTTGATGAGGTTGAGGCGACGCTGCAAATGATCGAAGAACTCAAGCCGCGCTGCGTCTTACCGGGTCACGGAGGTATTTTTGAGGATGTGCCAGCCGCACTCACACGCGCCCGAAGCCGCTTGGCACAATTTCGAGCCGCCCCTGACAAACACGCCAGCCATCTTGCCAAGGTGCTCCTGAAATTCAAGCTCCTTGAATTACAACGGGTCTCTTACACCGAGTTTTATGCCTGGTCGGAAGACCTGTCCTATTTACGTTTGGCGCATAAAGAATATGCAGGGGCTGTAACTTACAAAAACTGGATTCGTGATTTGTGTCTTGGCTTGGAAAAAAGTGGTGCTTGCGCGATGGATGGGGATTTTATTTGCAACGCGGGTTGACCAATCTATCTTCGCTTTACCAGCAGTTTCAGTCGCTCAAACCTAAAGCTTCCCAAACGCAAATAGCCGCATACGCGTCATTGGCGGCATAGACCAATTGCGACTCGCTTAAACGGGGGTTGGCCCAGTTGCTGGTTGCGGCTTTCTTGGACTTTTGAAACCGTTGGTTGAAAAGCACCGCTACCGCGCCTTTGACACCCATGTCTTTGCGGTAACCCCGGGCGTGAAAGACGGCGTTGAGTTCTAAAATGCCTGCGGGTTCAATCCCTAATTTTTGGATGATTCGCTTTCGGTCATCGCCCAAACCAAATCCTGCTTTGGCTATGCCGCCCCGCGCCAACAAGTCGGCCGCAATAGCGCGGCAGTCGGGGTCATGCAGTTGAAATACCCATGCCTGTTCCCGCGTAGACAGTTGCAATACATGCGGCCCGTCCGAGGTTTCTCCAACTTTAACGGTCGGCTTGGATTCCGTGTCAAACCCCCAAGCCTGAGCAGCCACGAGCACGTCATAGGCAAGGGCGGCTTGCTTTCCCGTATTCACGAGGGTGATTCGGTCTAAGCCCAGCCGCTCAAACGGCGGCAGCAGGGCGATAGCTTCTTTGTCGGGGGTCGTTTGGTGGGCTGTCATTGGGCCCATTGTCACAGGTAAAGGGCGTCAGGCTATCGGCGGCACGCTAATTGCTTTTTAGTCAATGGAAGCGCTTATTTTTAAAGCAAGGTCAAAAACTTGACATACAAAGTGGCGCAACCGGAATCCTTTAGCAACGGGCTTATCGTTCCAAGAAAGCACTTTTATGACCACTCATTTTTCATTTGTTTCCCTTGTCTCTATTCGCGCCCAGCGCCAAGTCAAGGGTTGGCTTACCGCTGCCTTAGCGACGCTTGTTTTATCAGGATCCGCCTTGGCTGGCGATAAAACCGAGAGCTGGGTTCGCTATGTCGCCCAAGCGGTCAAAACTCCAGTGGCCGAGGTAGCCCCTCGCAATGAGTCTGTGAAGTGGGTTCAATACCCCAGCGTTAAAGCTGTCAACTGGTCCAAGTCTTCCACCTTGGGCGCTGACAAAAGCAATTGGGTTCGTTTTCCGGCTGAAAAAGCACCGGAGCAAATGGCTCTATTAGGTAACTAAAGACGCCTAAGCCGGGCTTAAGTTCGGTCTGAGCAAAGCTTCGCGCACCCATGTGCTGTGAAAACCATGCGGCACGCGTTGGGGCAAGATGACGCGGGCCACAGGACCGTTGGTTAACTGCTGCGCATCGATGATCCAAACTTCTGAGCGCTCCTTCAAACCGTTCCATACAAACCCAACCAAATAACCATCGTCTTCGGATTGCGGGTTATCACGCGGTGCAAACGGGGCTTCGCTGAACCAATAGCCCTCCCCGGGGTGGTAAGTCACAGCGCTGCCGGTTTCCAGGTCGTACTTGGCCAAACCGGCAAAGTGAGGTTGCTCCACGGTGCGCGCACGGCCCATCAGCACATGGTAGGTGTAGCGGTTTTTGTAGCCTTGGTACCAGGCGTTGACCATCGGGAACTCGGTGTTCAGGATGTCGTCCACCACGCTTTCGCGGGTCTGGCCAGTGGCTAGGTTAAAGCGCCATTGGTAGAACTCGTATTCGGTGCCTTGGGTGCCAATGGTGAACAGCAAGCGCTTGACATCCAAAGAGCCGTCAAAGTTTTTGGGCATGGCGTAGGGGGTGCCCAACATGACCAATTCGGTTTCGCCTTGGTCGTTCATTTCTTCCCAGGCATTGGCCACGTGCAGCATGTAGCGGGGGTCGGCTTCAAACCAGCGGATTTGATCGGCGCTGCCGTGGCGCGGAATGACAGCAAAACGCGATTTCCACTCGGGGTGAAACTCCAGGCTGTAACGCCCGGCTTTAAGGGCCTCAGGGTTATTGATCAGCGGGAAGTCATGCAAGATGCTGTAGTTGGCGGTGATGGCCATGTCGTGCGGCAAGCGTGGGCCAGGCAACTCCACCGGCACCAAGGTTTGCAATTGGCCCTGCGCGTTGACCACGCCGTAATGCATATAGGGGTGCTGGTTGCCATAGGCAAAAAACAGGTACTCGCCCGTGCGTTCGTCGACGCGGGAGTGGGCCGAAATTTGCAGACCCTTTAAGCGCGGGTCTGAATCCAGTTTGCCCAGTGTTTCCAGACTCACTGGGTCGACTTGATAAACCGCGCCCCCGCGGTACCACATAGAGAGCAACTTGCCGTTGTGAAATTTCACATCGGTGTTGGAGGTGTTTTTGAGCGCATCATCGGGTAACGCGCCTTCGGGCAGGCGTTGTTTGAGTCCAGGGGCCAGGCTAACGCCTGCCGCTTGGTCGGCCTGCAAACCGTCGGTGTTGACCCAGCGGTTACGGTATGTGACCTGTCCTTTTTGAAAATGCACCGCGTGCAACATGCCATCGCCGTCGTACCAGTGGTATTTGCCTTTGGGGGTGTGCTGTGGCACAGGGCCGTTACGGACATACATCCCGCTGAAGTCTTTGGGGATCTTCCCGATGACTTCAAAATTTTGCACCACCAACTCCTGATCGATGGGAGCAAACCCCCCTTGCAAATTCGGGTTGTCAATCAGATAAGGGGGTGTTTCAACAAAGGTTTCAAGTCCCATGGAGTTCTCCGGTTACAGGTGCAGCAAAGCGCATGAACTGCTTTGCCTGCATTCTGCGTTGGCTTTGTCAATTTTTCAAGCCTTCGCTTTACGAATCACCGCCCGAACTTCATCCTCGCTGTGATCGGGTGCATGGCTGTCGATTTGCAGCAGCAATCCCAAAACCCGTGCCCCATGCTCTACCGCCAGCGATCCGTACTTGATATCGCCTTGCACCAAAGCACTGGCATGAAGCTCTATGCGCTCTAGGGCGTGAATATTGCCGGTCACTTTGCCGGCGACGATGATGCGGTGGGCGCGAACATCGCCTTGCACCACGCCACTTGCGCCAATGACCACCGTAATCGGTAAATCAGAATGTGCTTCGATATGACCGACGACGGTTCCATCCAAACGCAAGCTGTCCGTTGCCAAAATCCGGCCGTGCATTTCGCATTGCGGCCCAATCAAGGTATCAAATTTTTCCGCACTCAACACCAACGGGCTAGCGGCAGACTTCTTTTTACCAAACATGGGAACTGGCCTCAGGGTGCGCTTTGAGGAATTTTGCGTGGGCAGTGAGTGCAGCGTGAGGTGCTAACGATTGCCCATGGTACAACACCTCGTAATGCAAATGTGCGCCGGTCGATCGCCCTGAGTTGCCAAGCCGCCCAAGAATCTGCCCGCGTTGAAGTCGTTGCCCTGGGTTGACCAGTCGCTCGCGCAGGTGGGCATAGCGGGTGACGTGTCCTTCGGGGTGGGCGATTTCGACCACATTGCCATAGGCGCCTGAGAACTCGGAGCGGATGACTTTGCCTTTGGCAGTCGCAAGAACGGCGCTACCTAGCGGTGCCACGAGGTCAATACCTTCATGGAGGCTAGCTTCCCCTGTAATAGGGTCCGCCCGAACGCCAAAGCCGCTGGTCATATGAAAATCAACGGCCAAGGGTAGGGCTGTTGGTAGTTTCGTCAAGCGCTGTAAATCGTCTTGCCATTGCTGCTGGTTTGCTAACAGTGACTGGTTCAAATCGGCTAGTTGTTGTTGGGTAGCGGCGAGTTGGTTGGATAAATCAGGCTCTTTTAAGCGCCAAGAAGAAATGATTTTGAGAGGGCCGCCTTGGCCCTTGGGGCTAGGTGTTTTGGCTTGGTGAAACAGGGACTCAATCCCGAACATTTCTGTCCATTGCCGTTTGCTTTTTTCTATATCGCCTAGCCTTTGAACTACTTCAGAATATTGCGACTGAAGGTCGTGTAACTGCTCTCGGTAGCCTATTTCCATTCTTTGCTGGTCTTGTTCGGAGCTGACGCCGCCTAAACTTCGGGCCAGCGAGGGCGCGTAGTCAATGGCAACGCGCAGCCCGATAAAGTGGAATAAAACACCGATCAAAATGCACGATGCAGCCGCTAAGCCCATGGCAGCAGCGACTTTGCGAGCGGTGATAGAAATAGTGACAACGCGGGCCGCAGGCCCCGATACCCAGATCAATTGCATGACCCCTCCCAGGGTTGACGAAAGTGTAATTTTTTCCGCCCCGCTTATATGCTGGGTCGGCCAAGGCAGCGGGCCGTTATCGACCTCTTTTGCCAAAAAGGATTTTAGCGCAAGACCTTTCCTCACTCCGGAATCACTGCCGTCACTTCAATTTCAACCTTCGCCCGGTCTTCAATCAGGGCAGAAACTTGCACTGCCGTCATGGCTGCGTTAAAGCTACCGATGGTTTCTCGGAACGCCTGACCGATTTCGTGGGCAGCCGCGAGGTATTCACGCTTGTCGGTCACGTACCAGGTCATTCTTACGATATGTTCCGGTTTGGCACCGGCTTTGTTCAACACGGCAACAATATTTTCCAGGGCCTGTCGGACTTGGCCAGCAAAGTCATCGGTTTGGAATTGGCATTGCGCGTCCCAACCGATCATTCCGGCAACACACACCGTTTTCCCGCTGGCCATCACCCCGTTGGAATAACCGCGGGGCCTAGGCCATGTAGCTGGTTGTAGTATTTTCATGGTTGTTCCTTTTAAACCCCGATGTAGCGATGCCAGAGTTCAGGGTTCTCGCTCAATGCGTTCGAGTCTCCACTCCAGACCACTTTGCCGCGTTCAATCAAGGTGTGGTGATCGGCGAGTTGCACCAAGCGCTGAACGTATTTATCAATGATCAAAATACTTTGGCCTTGAGCGCGAAGGGCTCCCAAGCAATTCCAAATGTCTTCCCGAATCAAAGGTGCTAAGCCCTCAGTGGCTTCGTCCAAGATCAGCAAATGGGGGTTGGTCATAAGCGCTCGACCGATGGCCAACATTTGTTGTTCACCACCAGAGAGTTGGTTACCCATATTGCGGCTGCGTTCGGCCAATCGGGGAAAGAGGGCAAAGACACGCTCAAGCGTCCAAGGCGCAGATGACGCGTTGCGGTTGGCTGCGAACGCCTTTAAATTTTCGGTGACGGTTAGGGTGGGAAAAATTAAACGACCCTCTGGAACCACGGCCATCCCCATGCGGGCGATGCGGTCTGGGCTGAGTTGGTCAATGCGTTCGCCTAAGAAGTAAACGGTGCCACTTTGGGCAGGGGTCAAACCCAAGATAGACCGCACCGTGGTGGTTTTACCCATGCCGTTGCGTCCGAGCAAAGTGGCAAAGCCGCCGGCGAAAATTTTCAGATCAATGCCAAAGAGTATTTGGCTTTGCCCATACGCGGTTTGTAATTCTTTGACTTCAAGCAGTGCACTCATGGCGTCACCTGCGACTGGTTGAGGTGTTGGAAGTCGTCCCCAAGGTAGGCGACTTTGACAGAAGGGTTGTCTTTAATCTCTTGGGCATTTCCGCTGGCGATGACTTTGCCAAAAACCAAGACGGAAATCGTATCAGCCAATTTGAAAACGGCGTCCATATCATGTTCTACGAGTACCACTGTAGTTTCGCCGCGCAGGCTATCTAACAAGCGCACCATGCGCTCCGTTTCGTCTGGACCCATGCCTGCCATGGGCTCGTCAAACAGAAGTATTTTGGGACGGCTAGCGAGAGCCAAGCCCACTTCGAGTTGGCGTTGTTCGCCGTGGGACAAGGCTTGGGCTAAATGGTTAAGGCGCGTGCTTAAACCTACGCGTTGGGCGACGGCTTGGGCCTTTTCATAGCGTTCTTTTTCTGATCGGGCGCTGGACCAAAAGCGAAAACTGCTGCCCTCGATAGCTTGAATGGCCAAGGCGATGTTATCGAGCACGCTCAAGCGACCAAAAATACTGGTGATTTGGTAAGACCGTACCAAGCCAAGCCGGGCACGTTCGTCCATCGGCATCTTCGTTACGTCATGCCCAGAAAACGTGATGCGTCCGGAATCACTGGGCATAGCGCCAGAGATTTGCGCGATCAGGGTGGTTTTACCCGCACCGTTGGGGCCAATGATGGCGTGGATTTTCCCCTCTTTGACACTCAAATCGGCATTGTCTGTCGCAGTGAGACCGCCAAAACGCTTGACGAGTTTTTCAATGTGCAAAAGGGGCTTAGTCATGGTTCACCTTGCGCTTGAGCAAACTGGTGATTCCATTGGGCGCAAAAAGCACTACGCCCAATAAGACTGCGCCAAGACCCAGTTGCCAATGCATGGTGTAGTGGCTGAGAAATTCTTCAAGCAGTAAAAATACGACAGCACCTATGACACCGCCATACATATGGCCCACACCGCCTAAGATGACCATCATCATGAGCATGCCCGATTGGCTCCACTGCATCATGGCCGGACTCACAAAACCGTTGACATTGGCTAAGAGTACGCCAGCTAAACCTGCTGCCGCACCGGCTATCGTGAATGCAACTAGCTTGTATCGAAAAATGGGATAACCAAGGGCTGTCATGCGAACTTCATTCTCACGAATGGCTTGCAAGGTATGGCCAAAACGTGCATTCAAAAGCCGCGCCATCAAAATCAAAGCCATGACCAGTGAGCCCAAACTGACGTAGTAAAGATGGGCATCATTGGACAGATCAATCCCCGATCCCACCGAGGATCGGGCCGCAAGCGATAAGCCATCGTCTCCGCCATAGGACTTGAGTGAGATGACCAGGTAGTACAGCATCTGGGCAAACGCCAGAGTGATCATGATGAAGTACACCCCTTGGGTTCGCAAACTGATCCAACCGATAACCAAAGAAATCATCGCTGAAAGCAAGATGGACAGCGGCCAAGCGAGCCACGCGGCCGCAATGCCGTTTTGCATGAGTATGGCCATGCTGTAGGCGCCTATACCTAAAAATGCGGCGTGGCCAAAGCTCACCATACCGCCAAATCCTAAAATCAAATTCAAGCTACTGGCAGCTAGTGCAAATGCCAGCACCCGCGTTGCTAAGCCCACATAGAACGTGTCGCCAAAGGCCTGGGCCACAAACGGCAGCGCCAACAGCAATACCAAAACGGGCAGCGACCATCGAAGCTGCAACGTGTGGTCAAGCAAACTGGGAAGGCGTTTCAAATCAGCCATGGGTAGGAAATAGACCCCGTGGCTTAAAAAACAAAACCGTTGCCATAAAAATATAAATCAAGATAGAAGAGAGGGCAGGACCTGCGTTAGATGCGAACTCTGCTCCAGCCACATTCAGCAAGACCAAGGGCAAGAGTGTTCTACCTGCGGTATCAATGCAGCCCACGAGTAGCGCACCTAAAAGCGCACCGCGCACCGATCCGATGCCGCCAATCACGATCACCACGAACGCCAAAATCAAAATACTTTCGCCCATGCCCACTTGCACCGCCAAGAGCGGCCCTAACATCCCCCCGGCTAGAGCACACAGCGCCGCACCCACACCAAAAACAACGGTGAACAAGCGTTGAACATTGGTTCCCATGGCCATGGCCATTTCGCGGTGGGAAGCGCCAGCTCGCACTTGCATTCCAACCCGCGTGTGGGCAATGAGCAGGTACAACAAGCCAGCAACCGCAAGACCCACCCCAATCATGAAGAGTCGGTAGGCGGGGTAGGAAAACCCCGTGAAAATTTCAACGGGGCCCGATAAAGCCTGCGGCGGGTTGAGTGACAAGGGCTGCGAGCCCCAGATCAAACGAACCGATTCGTTGCACATCAGCAAAATAGCGAAGGTCCCTAATACCTGAGAAACGTGGTCACGCTGGTACAAGCGGCGCAAAATACTGATCTCTAAAATGACGCCAAACAAGGCAGCACCCACAACCCCAAAGCCCAAGCCCGCCCAAAAGGATCCGGTTTCAGCGGTAATCGTGGCTATCAGGTAGGCGCCAACCATGTATAAAGAACCATGGGCAAGGTTGATCATGTCCATGATGCCAAACACCAGCGTCAACCCAGCGGC
>QYPA01000156.1 GCA_007279715.1 Comamonadaceae bacterium
CGCCACAAAGCCAAGACACAGGCTCGCGCCAAGTCATCCGCATGGATATGGTTGGTATAAACGTCTTCATCGTCACGCAAGACTGGCGCGCCTTTTTGTAAACGGGTCCGTGCTGTTCCACCTTCCCGGTCATTGGCATAAATCCCCGGCACCCGAAGCACACTGGCTCTTATGCCTGCGGATCGCCCAAAAAAACGCGCCGTTGCCTCCGCATGGGCTCTTCGGTGCGCTCGGGGTGTGCTCGGATCGATGGCTGCTGACTCGGTAACCCATGCCCCTTTGCAGTCGCCATAAACTCCGCTGGTAGACGCATAAACCAAGGCCTTAGGAGTTGCGCGCAAACGTGTGGCCTGCGTAAAGGCGACTAAACGGCCATCCGACTGCCCCTCTGTTGCCGGTGGGGCCAAATACAAAACACGCTGAGCCAATCCCGCCAAGCGCCGCAGTTGCGATCCCTGGTCTAAGTTTCCACACAAAGCGAGGATTCCGACTGAGCGTAAGAGCGGGACACGCTGGGCACTGGACGTCAAAGCCAGGACGCGAACCCGTGGGGCAAGCAGTCGCGCCACGCGAAGACCGACATCGCCACAACCGATAATGAGCACTCGGCTTCTACGAAACCGTGAAGGCAGCGCACCTAAGGGGGATTGGATTGAAGGCAAAATACGGGCTTGCAAAAAAACAATGGCCCCAAGGATACCCATAAAAAATGACCAGCAGCGCAACCGCTTTTTCCATCTCCATAGAACCTAGCAAGGTGGGCTTTTCTTGCACTTCCAATGAAACCATTTTGGCAGCGGGTATCCGACAAGGCGTGGGGCTGCCCTATGGCTGCAAAGATGGCGCATGTGGTTCTTGTAAATCCAAGATGACTTCGGGTACGGTCACACACGCAAACTTCCAACGCAAAGCCTTAAGCGAAGAGGAAGAAGCGAATCAGTTTGTTCTAACCTGCTGCGCCACACCACACAGCGATATCGTTTTGGAATCCCGCCAAGTCACGCAGCTGGGCGCGCTACCGATTAAAAAAATGCCAACCCGCGTAAGTAGCTTGGTTAAAAAATCACCCGATGTCGTACTGATGCATTTACAGCTTCCTGCCAATGACACATTTGCATTTCGGGCTGGCCAGTACATCGAGTTCATTTTGCGTGATGGCTCACGGCGCAGTTACTCCATGGCGAATGCTCCGCACAATGGACCCAGTGTGGAGTTACACATTCGCCACATGCCCGGAGGCCGTTTCACTGATCTGGTTTTTGGCTCGATGAAGGAAAAAGACATATTGCGAATGGAGGGTCCATTTGGCTCCTTCTACTTGCGCGAAGATTCAGACAAACCCATGGTCTTTTTGGCTTCAGGGACCGGCTTTGCGCCACTCAAAGCGCTGTTGGAACATATGCAACACACAGGAATTGTTCGCCCTACGACTTTGTACTGGGGTGGACGTCGGCCCTCAGATTTGTATTTGCAAGACTGGATCACCGCGCAGTTGGCCCTCATGCCAAACTTGACATTTATTCCTGTGGTATCAGACGCGCTTCCCGAAGACCAATGGGCGGGTCGAACAGGCTTTGTTCACCAAGCCGTGTTGGATGATTTTGCGGATCTATCCGCCTACGAAGTCTATGCCTGCGGTGCGCCTATTGTGGTGGACTCGGCAAGGAAAACGTTTTGTGAAAAAGCCCACCTCCCAGAAGAAGCGTTTTTTGCTGACTCGTTTACGTCGGAGGCGGATAAGAAGCAGGCTTGAGCTCACTCAAGACCACCGCAAAGACAACGATGGCAGCACCTAAGGCAGCTCGCATCGTTAATACTTCGGAGAGCCACAGCCAGCCAAACAAGGCGGCAAATACAGGCTCCATCGCATAAATCACTGCAGCCTTTTCGGCTGAAACGTGGCGCTGTGCGAAGGCTTGAAGAAAAAACATACCTGCCGAAGCCACGACACCGAGGTAAAGCAATCCCACAAAGATTTCACCGTCGACACGGGAAGGCAGTGTGCGAATACCGTCCATACCACTACTCCAAACCATCCAGAGACAACCCATTAAGGCCATCCAAAACATCTGTGCGGTCGCCAATTGGGATGGGATGTGGGCTTTAGCCCGAGCGGATAGCAAAATCACGTAGATGGCATAGCCTAAAGCGCCTAATACAGTGGCTGAATCGGCCCATAAATGCGCTCCGCCATCGTACGACATCAGACCGATTCCGGCACACGCTAGCATCGCGGCAATCACCACCAACCACGAGGGACGCCCACCGAGTGCGATGCCCAACAGTGGCACCATCAAAACATTCAAGCTGGTAAGAAACGCGCTGCGATTGGAGGAAATAAATTCCAAACCGAAAGCTTGGGCCACATAGGTGATGAGCACCAAAGCACCCAAAACACAACCGGCGCGCCAAGTGTGGACAGGAACGCGCAAGGCAAAAGGCGCCATACAAACGGCTGCAATTAAAAACCGGAGCGCAGAAACCTCAATCCCAGTCAAGGATGCAGTTGCCACCTTTAAGACTGGAAAAGTTAAACCCCATACCAAGGTGGCAAACATGAGCGCAAGAACGTAGCGATCGAGCCGCACAGGCGATCCGACAACGCGCAAACTACTCTCCCAAATACGCTGCACGTACCTTGGGATCATTGAGCATTTGCTTGGCATCACCTGACATGGTGATGATGCCCGACTCCATCACATAGCCTCGGTTGGCGATGGACAAGGCACGGCTTGCGTTTTGCTCAACCAGCAAGACAGTGACCCCTTGGGCGAACACATCGCGAACCACTTCAAAAATTTTGTCCACCATGATGGGTGACAAACCCATAGAGGGTTCATCCATTAACAAGACCTTCGGGCGGCTCATTAATGCCCGGCCCATGGCCAGCATCTGTTGCTCGCCACCAGACATGGTTCCGGCAAGTTGGTCCTTGCGTTCTTTGAGGCGAGGAAAAATCGCAAACATCTTTTCAATGTCGGCTTCAATCTCTGCTTTGTCATCGCGGATGTACGCACCCATTTGCAAATTCTCAATGATCGACATGCGAGTGAACACGCCGCGGCCCTCGGGAACCATCGCCAGTCCCTGCTTGACCAAATCCCACGGGCCTTGGCCGCGAATACTTTGGCCTAAATATTCAATGTCGCCAGCAGCTATCGGCAAGGTGCCCGTAATTGCCTTCATGGTGGTGGTTTTACCCGCACCATTCGATCCGATGAGGGAAACCAGCTCGCCCTCGTGCACCTCAAAATCAACGCCTTTAACGGCTTGAATTCCGCCGTAAGACACCTTCAGTCCTGTTACCTTGAGCAATGTTTTGCCAGTCATATCTTTTCCTTGTCAGGCTCGGCGTGAACGCAAAGCACTTTGTTATGTGGTGTCAGTGTCCGCTGGTGCCTAAGTAGGCTTCGATCACTTTGTCGTTTTTCTGAACGTCAGCCGGTGTGCCTTCAGCGATCTGTTTACCGTAATCGAGCACGGTGACACGGTCGCACAACCCCATGACGAGTTTCACATCGTGCTCAATCAGCAAGATAGTACGGTTGTCATTGCGGATACGGTCAATCAACTCACGCAACATGATTTTTTCAGTGGCATTCATGCCTGCAGCAGGTTCATCCAATGCAATCAACTGAGGATCGGTGGCCAGTGCCCTGGCTATTTCTAAGCGACGTTGATCGCCGTAACTTAGAGTTCGCGCGCGGTAATCGGCAAATTTACCGATACCAACGTACTCTAGAAGCTCATGCGCACGCTGCGTAATGGCTGCCTCTTCGGCTTTAAACGAGGAGGTTCGAAACATAGCGCCCAGTAAACCAGAGTGGGTGCGAACGTGGCGTCCAACCATGACGTTTTCCAAGGCGGTCATCTCTGCGAACAAACGGATATTTTGAAACGTTCGCGCAATGCCCGCCTTCGCAACGGTATGCACCGCCGTGGGCTGATACGCCTTACCCGCTAACTCAAAGGAGCCTGTGTCGGGCGTGTACAAACCGGTCAGTACGTTGAAGAATGTGGTTTTTCCTGCGCCATTGGGGCCAATCAATCCATAGACTTGGCCGCGTTCAATAGTGATGCCCACGTCGCTTAAGGCTTGCAAACCTCCAAAGCGTTTGGATACGCCTGTGACATGGAGAACGGTATCTTTCACCGAATTTTTTACTGTTGTCGTCATGGTGATTCCGATCAAGCTTTGGCGGCTGGTTGCAAAGATTTACCGTGTTCTGGCGTTGGCCATAAACCACGGGGACGCAGCAGCATGACGCTGACCATCGCCAAGGCAATCAGCAATTGACGCAAGATAGAAGCATCTAAACGACCACCGGTCAGCGATTGCAAAGGTCCAGCCACATAGCGCAAAACCTCAGGCAAAGCAGAAAGCAATACCGCTCCCAAAATCACACCTGGTAGATGTCCCACTCCGCCGAGAACGACCATCGCAACAATCATCACCGACTCCATCAAACTGAACGACTCGGGTGAAATAAAGCCTTGGAAGGATGCAAACATTGCGCCGGAAACACCACCAAAGGTGGCTCCCATGCCGAACGCGGCGAGTTTCAAATCACGGGTATTAATGCCCATGGCTTTTGCGGCGATTTCATCTTCCCGGATTGCCATCCACGCTCTTCCAATACGAGACAATTGCAAGCGGTGGGAGATCAAGATGCTAGTCAAAACCAAAGCAAGGAACAGGTAGTAATAAAGCGACACGGATGCAAATTCAAAGCCGCCAACCACCAACTTCTTCCCTAAGTCAAATCCAAAAAAGTGCAACGAATCAATCTGGTTAATCCCTTTGGGTCCATTGGTGATGTTGACAGGGTTATCTAAATTATTCAAAAACACCCGAATAATTTCTCCGAATCCCAAGGTAACGATCGCAAGATAGTCGCCGCGTAAACGCAGTGTGGGCGCACCTAAAAGAACGCCGAATGTGCCTGCAATTCCCGCCGCCAAGGGGATCACAACCCAAAGCGGAGAATGCAAACCTTGCGGGAACATGGCTGCAATGGCTGGGAAGGTTTCTATCAAATGCGGGGAATTCAGCAGGCCAAACATGTAAGCGCCAATCGCAAAAAATGCGACATAGCCTAGGTCTAACAAACCGGCATACCCAACCACAATGTTCAAGCCTACGGCAAGCAAAATATACAGAAGCGCCATGTCAGCGATACGCACCCATGCGTTACCGAAACCTTGCAATAGCAGTGGTAAAACTAGTAATGCCAGAGCAGCCAAAACAATGACCAAGAATTTTTGTTGTTGTTTCATAGTGATGGACTCCTTAAGCGCGGTCTGCGACGCGCTCACCTAGCAAGCCTGAGGGGCGCAAAGTAAGAACGACGATAAGCACAATGAACGCAAAAATATCAGAGTAATGGCTACCCAAAATTCCGCCAGTGAGTTCTCCGATATAGCCCGCACCAATAGA
This sequence comes from Comamonadaceae bacterium, assembly GCA_007279715.1. Classification (GTDB taxonomy): domain Bacteria; phylum Pseudomonadota; class Gammaproteobacteria; order Burkholderiales; family Burkholderiaceae_C; genus Allorhodoferax. The sequence continues at coordinate 5,438 of QYPA01000156.1, forward strand.
CTCAATGAGTCCCAACAAAATAGCACCGACCACCGCACCAGCTAAGTTTCCAATACCTCCAAACACGGCGGCAGTAAATGCTTTTAAGCCCGGCAAGAAGCCCATCGCGTGTTGTGCCGTTCCGTAATTAGAGGCGTACATCACACCAGCAATAGCAGCCAAGACCGCACCAATCACAAATGTGGCAGAGATCACCACATCGGGCTTGACACCCATCAAGCCCGCAACGCGGGGGTTTTCAGCAGTTGCGCGCATGGCGCGACCGAGTTTGGTGTAATTGACCAACCACATCAACAGTGCCAAAGAGACGGCTGTTACGCCCAAAATCATGACCTGCGTTGGCGTAATCACTGCGCCTGCGATGTTGATAGGCGTCGTAGGAAGCAAGGTGGGGTAGGACTTGTAGTTGGGTTTCCAAATGATCATGGCCAAGGTTTGCAGCAAGATGGACATGCCGATGGCAGTGATCAGAGGCGCTAACTTCGGGCTATTGCGCAAGGGGCGATAGGCCACTTTTTCGATCACAAAATTCAATGTGGCCGCCACGACGCAAGAAATAAGGAGAGCAATCAGAAGAATGACAGGGCCAGGCGTACCAGGCATCGCCTCTTGCATCACGCCAATGATGCTCCAACTTGTGAGAGCCCCAACCATCATCACCTCACCATGGGCAAAATTGATCAAGTTGATAATGCCGTAGACCATGGTGTAACCCAAGGCGATGAGCGCATACATGCTACCCAGCACCAGGCCGTTAATGACCTGCTGTATAAAAATATCCATAAAAAAACATCTCCGAAGTTCTTGTGTTTGAACCGATTTGGCCGCGAACACTGGTGGCGTCACGCCGTTGATAGCTATATTTCGACCCATCCCGATGGTTTCAGAACTGCCGTTTGTCGCAACCCAAGATTCTAACGACCTCGCCAGCGTAAATCGGCTATATAAGGTATGGGTTTACCCTTGAAAATGAGCGGATATCCAAACTGTTTACGCTATTCATGCCGTATCAGTTTTTCTACTATTACTGCGGCGAAGACTTGCGGTTGCGCGCTTTAAGTTCACGCAGCTTTTCTGCGATACGGATTTCAAGACCACGCTCAACCGGCCGGTAAAACTGCAGATCTTCTAAACCTTGGGGCAAATACTGCTCCCCGGCCGCAAACCCACCCTCTTCGTCGTGGGCGTAACGGTAATTTTTACCGTATTCCAAATCCTTCATCAGCTTCGTTGGTGCGTTACGCAAATGCTTAGGCACAGGTCGACTCCCATCTTTTTTGACCCACGCCTTCGCTTCGTTATAGGCTTTGTAAACCGCGTTAGATTTGGGCGCTACGGCCAAATACACCACGCATTGGGCCAAAGTGAGCTCGCCCTCGGGAGTACCCAAACGCTCGTACACATCCGATGCATCTAAGGCCATTCTCAAAGCCCGGGGATCGGCCAAACCAATATCTTCACTGGCCATTCGAATCATTCGACGGGCCAAATACCGCGGATCTGCACCACCATCGAGCATCCGAACGAACCAATACAGTGCCGCGTCGGGGTCAGAGCCCCGCACGGATTTATGCAGCGCCGAGATAGAGTCATAAAACTGCTCGCCCCCTTTGTCGAAGCGGCGCATACGCTCACCTAAAACCTTAAGCAACCACTCATCGCTGATGGCTTCGAGGCGATCTTGCTTGGCGGCAACCGATAAGGTTTCAAGGGTATTGAGAAGACGCCTTGCATCGCCATCGGCATAGCCAATCAAACGGTCAACCGCTTGCGCTTCAATCGCAGGCAGCGCAGCGAATGCTTGGGCATGGGTCACAATTTGTTTTAAGTCCTCTGCGGTCAAAGGCTGCAATACATAAACAGCCGCTCGTGACAACAGGGCGGAGTTCACCTCAAAGGTTTTCTGTGGTTGCGCCGATAAAGGTAAACAAGCCGCTCTCAACATGGGGCAAAAATGCATCTTGTTGGCTTTTATTAAAGCGATGCACTTCGTCTACAAAAACAATCGTTCGACGCTGCTCGATACCCTCACGCACGGTTTGGGCCTGCTCTACGGCCTCTCGGATTTCTTTGATCCCTCCCAAAACTGCACTGATCGTGATGAATTGCGCATCAAACGCATCGGACATCAGTCGTGCAATCGTTGTTTTTCCAACCCCTGGAGGGCCCCACAAAATGCAACTGTGCGGCTGACCTGATTCAAAGGCCAAGCGCAAAGCCATGCCTTCGCCTAGTAAATGCTGCTGGCCAATGACTTCGCCAAGAGACTTGGGGCGCAGGCTTTCAGCTAAGGGCTGGTGCTTATTGGGGGTGGAAGAAGTCGCCACGCGCTAATCTCGAATAAAAAAGTAAAGTGTAGGCGAAGCCGTTTTCAATAACGGCTTGCGAAATTTTTAACATGACTCGTCTGCCGAATAAGCGACTTGCTCCATTTGAACCGCCTCTACCAATTGCGTTTCAAGCAAAGCAACCGCTGGTGCTAGCGTTCCAGGCGCACGGTGCAAAGCGATTTCAATTTCCGGCAAGCGTGGCAGTTGATGTTCCGCACCAAATACACGCCATTCAGGCGGGACCATGCTTTGCGCTACAACCGTCAGCGCCAACCCACTGGACACTGCGATTTTCCCTCCCGCAAAACTTTGACTTGTATACGCAATCCTCCAAGGAATGCTATCGGCATCTAAAGCAGCAAGAGCGTGAGCACGAAAGACACAACCATCAGGAAATAAAGCCAAGGGTAAAGGGGTAGACTCGAAGGCGCGGTGTTGTCGAGAACCCGCCCAAACCAAGTGTTCGGTTCGCAGCACTTTGCCACGTCGACGCTTAGGTTGGCGGGTGATTAAAGCAACATCCAAGTTTCCCGCTTCGACCCGATCCAAAAGCTCACCACTTAGAGCGCCAATCACCTCCAACTGCACCCGCGGGTAGGCATGCGCAAAATGGGTTAATACGCCGGGTAAAAATTGATGTGCGTAATCATCGGGCATACCCAGGCGGACATGGCCTTGGGCGTGGGGTTGGTTAAGTGCCACCAACGCTTCCTCATTGAGGCGAATCATGCGGCGGGCATAACCCAAAAGAATTTCACCCTCTTCAGTGAGAACGATCTTCCGGCTGTCACGCAGAAGCAGCGCATGACCAGACAGGTCTTCCAGCTTTCGCAACTGCATACTGACTGCCGACTGGGTTCGGCATAGGTATTGAGCGGCTCGGGTAAAGCTGCCACTGTCAACCACGGCAGCAAATGCCTGCAGCAACGCAAGATCAAGGTACTTCAACATAGTCGGACGCCCCTTCTATCAGAATATTTGATACAGAGCATAACAATTATTCGTTTGCATTCATCTTCTGAGGCTCCTACATTGAAGCTGCGCTCCCAGTTTGGGGCGAATTTTTGCGATGAAAACCTATTACACCATTACCAGGAGACAACGAAAAATGACAAACCAACTCACCCCTGAGGCAACTTCATTGGGTCTAGACCGCAGGCAACTTCTTGCAGGATCTGCAGCTGTTGGTCTAGCGACTGCGTTTGCAGCGTTGCCTGCGCAGGCACAAGACAAGCCTAAAAAAGGTGGCGTTTTACGACTTGGCATGGAAGGCGGCTCAGCATCTGACAGCCTCGATCCAAGAACCTACGCAGACTCGATCCCCATTTCCTACAGCTTGATGTTTTGGAATCAATTGGTCGAAATTGATGCAAAAGGCAATGCCACCCCTGAATTGGCAGAAAGTTGGGAGTCCAAGGCCGGTGCCGCTGAATGGATTTTCAATATTCGTAAGGGAATCACTTTTACGTCCGGTAAAACGCTCGATGCCGATGACGTGATTTATTCGATTAACTTGCACCGCGGAGAAACAAAATCGCCAGCCAAAGGCATCTTAGAACCCATCACAGAGATCAAAAAACTCTCATCGCACCAAGTTCAAATCACGATGAAAACTGGCAATGCGGACTTGCCGTTTGTATTGTCCGATTACCACCTACTGATTGTTCCCAATGGAACCACTGATTTCTCTAAGCCCGATGGAACGGGCGCTTACACCTTGGTTGAATGGCAACCCGGCGTACGTATCGTTGCCAAGCGCAAGGCCGGTAATTACTGGAAGGCCGGAAGGGGTAACTTTGACAGCGTTGAGCTTCGCTACATCGGAGATGCGGCAGCCCGAACCCAAGCCTTGGTTACGGGTCAAGTCGATGCGGTTAACCGGTTGAATCCCAAAACGGTCGCCTTGCTTTCTAAAAATAAAAATATCAATGTCACTCGAACCAAAGGCACGGGTAACCGTTACGGATTCGTCGCCTTGGTTGATGCAGATCCCTATAAAAGTCACGATCTGATGCTCGCTCTTAAATACGGAATTGATCGCCAAAAAATTATCGACAACGTATTTTCTGGCTACGCATCGATGGGCAATGACCAAACGGTAGGACCAGCAGACCGCTTTTATAACGCAGCGTTGAAAGCCAAGTCGTACGATCCTGATCGTGCCGCGTTTCACTTTAAGAAGGCGGGTACATCAACCTCCCTTGAAGTACAGGTGTCTGAGGGCTGCTACTCGGGCTCAACGGATTCTGGCGTGATGTTCCAAGAATCCCTCAAGAAAGCAGGGATTTCAATGGAAGTTAAGCGGGTTTCGGGTGACGGGTATTGGGACAACGTTTGGATGAAGGTTCCGTTTTGCTCTGTCTTTTGGGGCAACCGGCCTACAGCAGATTTGCAAATTTCCACCCAGTTTTTGTCAGGTGGCGCTTGGAACGACACCCACTTCAAAAGCCCAGCCCTTGACAAATTAGTCATCTCCGCACGAGTTGAACTCAACGAAAAAAAGCGCAAAGAAATGTATGCCGAGAGCCAACGCATCATTTCAGAGGACGCCGGAATGGTGTGCTTTGCTGTGGGTGACCAAATGGATGGCAGCAGCACCAAATTGCGCGGCTTGGAATCCCATGCGCGTTATGACATGAACGATAACCGTTTGGCTGAAAAGGGCTGGTTCGCCTAAGCATCTACCGTCGTCACTGACCTTGGCGCCCCGCAGATTGCGGGCGCCAAGAGTGAATCATCTGAACTTTTGTGCATACACACATGCCCAGTGGAGAAACTATTTTGAAAATTGGATTTATAGGCCTCGGAAACATGGGTTCCGCAGCCGCGCGAAACGTACAGCGTGCAGGCCACAGCCTCGTTGTTTTTGACATTAACCCAGATGCAGCAAAGAAATTTATTGATGAGGGTGCGCAATGGGCGACAACACCCGCAGCCGTTTTAGACGCGGTTGATATTGTGTTTACGATGGTCTTCGGGCCCAAAGAAATTGAACAAGTGGTTCGTGGACCACACGGCTTTTTGAGTACGCAATGCAAGGGCAAAGCTTGGATTGACATGACCACCAGCAGCCCAAAGCTGATGCGTGAGTTAGGTGCGCAATTTGAAGCTAAAGGTGGTATGCCTGTCGACTCCCCTGTCACGGGATCGATTGACTCCGCCATCCGCGGGGACATGATCCTATTCGTAGGCGGAACTGACGCAGCGATCCATTTTGTGGAGCCCGTTTTGAAATTAGTCGGAGAAATCCGCAGGGTAGGTGCTTATGGAAATGGCTATGTTGCCAAACTGGTGAACAACCAGCTTTGGCTTATCCACGCAGCCGCAATCGGCGAGGCTATGGTGACAGCCAAACTCGCAGGCATAGAGCCGGCAGTCTGGTGGAGCGCCATGAAAGGCGGCGCCGCTGAAAGCTTTGTCATGCATCATGACGTACCGTCTATTTTTGCGGGGCACTATGACCCATCATTTCGCCTAGAGTTGTGTTTAAAAGACTTAGGCCTCATCGATGAGTTGGTGCAACAAATGGGTACGCGCAACGAACTTACCCGCGCTACGCACCAACGTTTTGAACTCGCACAGGCGCGTTACGGCAAGGCCGCCGGAGAGATGACTGTGTGTAAAGTGCTTGAGGATGATGCAGGAATCAATCTGCGTGTTGCTGGGGACTGGACGCCCCCCTGGGAAGTAAAACACCCCTCAGAGCACTAATTAGA
>QYPA01000037.1 GCA_007279715.1 Comamonadaceae bacterium
AGTTGGTCGGTGAGCCACGCAGCGGCGTCCGTTTCGTTGGCTGCGCGGCCTGTGTCAACCGCGGCTTCAAGGCCTTCGGAGTACGAAAAGCCGCCAATAGGCAAGGCCGGCGAGGCCAGCCACATCAGCTGCATCAAACTGGAATCAAGCATGGGAGTGGCTGTGCTCACCGTGGGAGTGCTCAACGTGGGTGTGGTGACCGCCTGCGGCGTAGGCGCCGTTCTCTGGTTCAAACGCTTCTTCAACGGCGTGAACAATCAAGTGCATGGCACGCAACATGTCCGCTAAGACGTGGTCAGGTTCAATTTTTAAATGGTCGGGTTTGAGCTCAATGGGAACGTGCCGGTTGCCTAAGTGGTAAGCCGCACGGATGAGGTCATAGGGCCTTCCGTGTTGGGTGCAGTGGGTGATTTTGAGGACAGATTGGGGCGCAGCGATGACCCGAATGAGCGAGCCGTCTTCAGCCACCAACACATCGCCACCTCTGGCCACCGTTCCCCGGGGCAGAAAAATACCCAGGCTTCGCCCTATGGAGTCGGTGGCATCAAAGCGACTTTTTTGACGAACATCCCAGTCGAGTTCAATCGTGCTAGCCCGCTTAACCAGCGCTGGCGCCAGCCCCGCGCCTTGGGAAATGAGTTTGGAGGCTTGAATCATGGGGTGCTTGTTTTTTTGGGTGAGTCGGTTTAATATAACAAGTGTTATAACTTAAAGGCTGCTATGTCTGCACTTAAATTGACCCAAATTGGCAATTCAGTCGGTGTCATTCTGCCCAAAGAGCTGTTGTCTCGGCTGAAGTTAGAAAAGGGCGATACCTTATTTATGAGTGACGCGGCCAATGGCGTCATGCTCACGCCATACGACCCCGAGTTAGACAAGCAAATGGCCCAAGCGCGTCGCATTATGAAAAAGCGCCGCGCCGTTTTGCATGAGTTAGCGAAATGAGGGCTCGCCCTAAGGCATGGGTTTGGATCGCCAGCAAGGTCTTGCAGGTAGTTCATGGTGAGCAGCTGTCTGAGCATGGAGGGCTTTCGGGATTGCGCGATGCAAATGCTTTTGAGTCTGCGATTGCGCGTCCCCAGCAACTTGCCAACTTTGGCAGTCCGGATGTTGCGGAGTTGGCTGCTGCCTACGGCTTTGGCATTGCGCGAAACCATCCGTTTGCCGACGGCAACAAGCGCACTGCATTTGTAGCGGTAGAGTTGTTCTTGGCTCTGAATGGGTATGAACTGACCGCAAGCGACGCCGACTGCATAGTCACAGTTCTCAGCGTTGCTTCGGGCCACACCGAAGAGACCGAATTCGCGGCTTGGATTCGGGCCAACCTGCAACAGCGCCATTAAAACAAAAAGTACCGTTGAGCCATGGGCAAACTGGTGGCCGGCTCGCAGGTGAGCAGTTGGCCGTCAGCACGCACGCTGTAGGTTTGCGCATCAATTTCCATCGTTGGCAGAAAGTGGTTGTGAACCATGTGCTGTTTTTGGATGCCGCGAACATTCTTGATCGCACTCACTGGCTTGGCTAAGCCAAAGCGGTCTTTGATCCCTGCGGCCAACCCGCTTTGGGACACAAAGGTCAGCGAGCCGCGGGTGAGTGCGCCGCCATACGCGCCGAACATAGGCCGGTAATGTACGGGTTGCGGTGTGGGGATGGAGGCGTTGGGGTCGCCCATTGCGGCCATGGCGATAAAACCACCTTTCAAAATCAAGGCGGGTTTGACACCAAAAAACGCAGGCTTCCAGACCACCAAATCCGCCCATTTGCCGACTTCGATACTGCCGACTTCGTGGCTAATACCGTGGGCAATCGCTGGGTTGATGGTGTACTTGGCAACGTAGCGCTTAGCTCGGAAGTTGTCGTTGCGGCTGCTGTCTTCGGGAAGGCTGCCGCGTTGGGCTTTCATTTTGTGGGCGGTTTGCCAGGTTCGAATAATGACTTCGCCAACCCGCCCCATCGCTTGGCTGTCGCTGCTCATCATGCTGATGGCGCCGAGGTCATGTAAAACGTCTTCAGCCGCAATGGTTTCTTTGCGAATGCGGCTTTCTGCAAACGCCAAATCTTCAGCAATACCTGCGTCCAAATGGTGGCAGACCATCAGCATGTCCACATGCTCATCGAGCGTGTTGACGGTGTAGGGCATGGTTGGGTTGGTAGAGCTCGGCAGAAAGTTGGCTTGGCCGACCACCCGCAAAATATCAGGCGCATGTCCGCCGCCTGCGCCCTCGGTGTGAAAGGCGCACAGCGTACGGCCTTTGGTAGCTGCAATCGTGTTTTCAACAAAGCCCGATTCATTCAAGGTGTCTGAGTGAATGGCAACTTGCGTGTCGGTTGCATCGGCAACGTCTAAGCAGTTGCTGATCGCCGCAGGCGTGGTTCCCCAGTCCTCATGAAGTTTGAGTCCGATCGCCCCCGCTTCAATTTGCTCATGCAATGCCGCTGGCAAACTGGCGTTGCCTTTTCCCATAAAGCCCAAGTTCATGGGAAAAGCATCGGCGGCTTGGAGCATGCGTTCGAGGTTCCACGCTCCAGGCGTACACGTGGTGGCAAAAGTACCGGTGGCTGGGCCCGTGCCGCCGCCCATCATGGTGGTCATTCCGCTGGCTAAAGCTTCTTCAATCTGCTGCGGACAGATAAAGTGAATGTGGCAATCAATCCCGCCGGCAGTCACGATGTTGCCCTCGCAACTGATGACTTCGGTTCCAGGTCCGATGATGATGTCTACGCCGTTTTGGGTATCGGGATTGCCCGCTTTGCCAATCGCCACAATGCGCCCGCCCTTGAGGCCAATATCGGCTTTCACAACGCCCCAGTGATCCAAAATCAGAGCGTTGGTCATCACGCAATCGACCGCGCCCTCGCTACGCGTGCGTTGGCTTTGGGCCATGCCGTCGCGGATGGTTTTACCACCACCAAATTTCACTTCTTCGCCGTAGCTTCCAGCGCCAAGCGTGAAATCTTTTTCAACTTCGAGGATCAAGCCGGTATCGGCTAAACGAACCCGGTCACCCACGGTAGGGCCAAATATTTCCGCGTAAGCGCGGCGATCGATGGTTGCCATTTATAGTTTTCCTTGCGTCAATCCGCGAAAGCCAAATACCTCACGCGAGCCTGCATAGTCCACCAACTCGACGGTGCGTTGTTGCCCCGGCTCGAACCGAACGGCTGAACCTGAAGCAATGTTCAATCGCATACCTTGGGCTGCCGCACGGTCAAAACCTAAGGCGGCGTTGGTTTCTGCAAAGTGGTAATGCGAGCCCACTTGGATGGGGCGGTCCGCGGTGTTGTGAACGACGATGGTTGTGGTGCGCCGTCCTGCATTGAGAACATGCGCTCCAGGCTCGCAGAGGATTTCGCCAGGAGTCACCGATCGCCCCCTTTGCCAAGCCACAGCGCGACGCCAGCGACAACTGCAAACGCAACAAAACCCCAGGCGTCACTGGCATGCCAATGGCTGCCTTCTAAACCATGACCATCATGCGAAAGCGCGAGGGTTGAGAGGGTGGTTAGGAACACCAGGATGGAGAGTTTGAAATAGGGGTGCATAGGTTGGGCAACTTTTAAAAAATAAAAATCAAAAAAATCAAAAATTAAATAATAGGTTGATGAACGGTGACCAACTTGGTCCCATCAGGGAAAGTAGCCTCGACTTGGATATCGGGAATCATTTCAGCGATTCCGTCCATCACATCGGCGCGTGTGAGGACGGTACGGCCTTCGCTCATCAGTTGAGCGACAGTTTTCCCATCACGCGCACCTTCCATCACGGCAGCGCTGATCAGCGCCAAGGCCTCGGGGTAGTTCAGTTTTAAGCCACGGGCCTTTCGCCGTTCGGCGAGAAGCGCAGCGGTGAAGATCAGCAGTTTGTCTTTTTCGCGGGGGGTGAGTTCCATGGATCAGTCTTTGGGTTCGTCAATCGGTTTGGATTCAGATAAGCAAAGTGTATGCCGCAAAGTCAAGTTATACGCCAAATGTCGAATGGCATGGAAACTGCAATCACGGTGCTTAGCTTCAATTTAAATGACGAGACCCCATCATGCCCCTGATTTTTGCGCAATTGCACCAAATGGAGGCAGTGCATCTGCTGGTAGAGGTGCGCTTGCACCAAAAGCGCACTGGATTGGTGTGCTGATGCAAGATGTCCTAAACCGTGCCGGGCAGGGGGAGTCGGTATTGATGGTGGGGCGCAATGCCACCTTCAGAAAAGAGTTGCATGAAACCATTGAGGATGCGGGCTACACGGCGCGTATCGCAATCTCGGGAGCCGAGGCGATGCGCCATGCTTTGCAAAGCGTTCCCGATATTGTTTTGCTTGACGCGGACCTCGGCGACATGGATGGATTCGAGCTCGCACGGCAATTCAAGGTGTTGGCGCATACGGCCCATGTGCCCTTAATTTTTGTAACAGACGCCAATGCACCAGAAAACTTGGTGCGGGCTTTGGCATCGGGCGGGGCAGACTGCGTTACGCACCCTGTTCAACCTTTAGAGGTTTTGGCGCGAATGGGTTTGCACCTTGCCGGTGCGCGTGAGCGTCGCCAAACCCGCAATGCTTTAGACGCGTTTGGGTATGCCACCATGACGGTGCGTGCCAATGACGGAAAGTTGATGTGGCAAACCGCTTTAGCACGGGGGCTGTTAGAGCGTTATTGCCCTGACCACCCGCCGTATGCAAGCCACGCTGCGCCTGAGATCCAGGAATGGCTGCAAGCGTGTTTGCGCCAACTCCAACGCACAGAACCTCCGCGGGCATTGACCTTGTCCCTTGAGGGTGGCGCCAGCAGGTTGACGCTGCGTTTGCACCAACAAACGGGTGACAAGTCGAGTGAGAACGTAAGCGAAGAAGATCAGCAAGCCGATGACTGGCTGATTGTTATGCGCGAAGTCTCTGATAAAGCGATTTTGGACGCGATGCGTTTGGGATTTTCATTAACGGCACGCGAAGCACAGGTGCTCTACTGGGTATCCAAAGGAAAAACCAATAAGGACATTGGTGATATTTTGGAGAGCAGCCCTATGACCGTTAAAAAACACTTGGAGCGCGTATTCGTCAAACTCGGTGTGGAGACACGCACAGCCGCCGCAGGCAAAGTCGCAGCGCATATTCCTCAGATGCAGTAAGCGGCGGTGCTTGGGCGACAATTGCGCCATGACAGCCCAACCCCACAATCCTTTGCATGGTGTAACGCTTGAGGCGATTGTTGTCGCTTTGCATACCTACTATGGTTGGGATGGATTGGCACAACGCGTTGCCATCCGTTGTTTTGCTTTAGATCCCAGCGTAGCTTCAAGTTTGAAGTTTTTACGTAAAACCCCTTGGGCGCGTGAAAAAGTGGAAAGCCTTTATTTGTTTATGTTGCGCGAACAAAAGCGGTCCAATTCGTCGCATTGAAATCCATGCGTACGCCATGCGGCGTATTCCCATTGCGGCTTGATGTCTCTAAAGTTCATCCAAGTCTTACCCCGTAGCGCGTTGTGGCGCAAGGTGAGATGGATTTTTTAAACCATTGGAGGAACTTACATGCAACGTCGTTTCACGCTCAAAGCGCTCACTGCCGCTATCGCGCTTTCTGGTCTTTCCGCTGTCCCCGCTTTTGCGGGTGACACGATCAAAGTTGGAATTTTGCACAGCCTCTCAGGCACCATGGCTATTTCTGAAACCGTTCTCAAAGACACGGTGTTGATGGCTATTGATGAGATCAACGCCAAAGGCGGATTACTGGGTAAAAAACTGGAGCCTGTGGTGGTTGACCCCGCTTCTAACTGGCCGCTTTTTGCTGAGAAAACCAAACAGCTTTTGGGTCAAGACAAGGTCGATGTGATTTTTGGTTGCTGGACTTCGGTATCCCGTAAATCGGTTTTGCCAGTTGTCGAAGAAATGAATGGCTTGTTGTTTTACCCTGTTCAATACGAAGGTGAAGAGCTTTCTAAGAACGTGTTCTATACCGGTGCTGCGCCTAACCAGCAAGCGATCCCCGCGGTTGACTATTTGATGAGCAAAGACGGCGGCGGCGCGAAGCGTTGGGTGTTGTTGGGAACCGACTATGTGTACCCTCGCACCACCAACAAAATCTTGCGTGCGTACTTGAAGAGCAAAGGCGTAGCTGACAAAGACATCGACGAGAAGTACACGCCGTTTGGTCATTCTGATTACCAAACCATCGTAGCCGATGTAAAGAAATTTGCAGCTGGCGGAAAAACTGCTGTGGTCTCCACCATCAACGGTGACTCCAACGTACCTTTTTACAAAGAACTCGGTAACGCTGGCTTGAAAGCCAAAGACGTCCCTGTGGTTGCCTTCTCGGTCGGTGAAGAAGAGTTGCGCGGCGTAGATACCAAACCCTTGGTTGGCCACTTGGCGGCTTGGAACTATTTCATGTCCATCAAGAACCCAACCAACGACGCGTTTATCAAAAAATGGTCTGATTACGCCAAAGCCAAAGGCATCGCTGGACACAAAGACAAGCCTTTGACCAACGACCCGATGGAAGCCACGTACATCGGTATCAATATGTGGAAACAAGCGGTTGAAAAAGCCAAGTCCACTGACACCGACAAAGTGATCGCTGCCATGGCGGGCCAAACCTTCAAAGCACCGAGCGGCATCACATCCAAGATGGATGAGAAAAACCACCACTTGCACAAATCGGTATTTATCGCTGAGGTGAAAGCCGATGGTCAGTTCAATGTTGTGTGGAAGACGCCAGGTCCGGTCAAAGCCAAGCCTTGGTCTCCCTACATCGAAGGCAATGCGTCTAAGCCTGATGAACCTGTGAAGAAGTAAGCGATTGCGTTAACGCCATTGCGCCGCCGCAACATCATGGGAAAACGGCCCCGAGGTTGCGGCGTTTTGATTTCCTCTCTGTGTATTTCGAATGATTTTCCGATTTCGTGATTTAGGTTCAAACTGTCTGGCTTTCGCGCTGGTACTGGCTTTAGGCTCGGCGCACGCATTGACGGTGCAAGAGGTGAATTCCGTCACCGTGGGTGAGGGTGACGCACGGGTTGAAGCCTTGCAAGCCTTGGCTACAAAGCCAAGTGACCACACCTTCATTTTTTTGCAAGCGCTGGCCGATGATGAAGTCAAACGCATTGGTAACAAGACGGTAATTTTGAAAGAGGGCGTAGCCCTAGATCCGACGAACGGCCAAACGCTCAATTTGCAAAGCAACGCTTTGGCCACCGCCGAAGATGTACTGATTAACAATCGCATGCGCGGAGAAATAGATAACGCGCTATCTGCTCTTAAGCTGCTAAGCGCGGACTCCAGCGTTCGCCGAGAAGCTGCAAAGACTTTACAAGGCCAAGTGAGTGAAGCGCAAATTCCTTTGATTGACAAAGCCATGGAACACGAAACCGTGGCTGATATTCGGGAGCGGCTGGCCCTATTGCGAGCCGCCGCTTTGCTTGGCAGTGACGATGCGGCAAAGCGCGTTGCAGCAGCCGAGCTCTTAGGCAGCAGCAGTCAAGCGGCAACCCAAACCTTGCTTAGCGAGCGCTTGCAAGTAGAGACAGAGCCTGCGGTGAAGCAAGCGCTTTTTAAAAGTCTTCGATTGGTTAAAGACCGGTTGGCGTGGGGCGACCGATTAGGGGCTATTTTTAGCGGCATCAGCCTAGGCTCCATTTTGTTACTGGTGGCTTTGGGCTTGGCAATTACCTATGGCCTCATGGGCGTCATCAATATGGCGCATGGTGAGTTAATGATGATTGGCGCCTACGCGACTTATGTAGTCCAAGGTCTCTTTCAAAAATACTTACCCGCTCAGTTTGAGTGGTATTTGTTAGCGAGTGTTCCAATCGCATTTTTAGCGGCGGCACTCGTTGGCGCAGCACTTGAGCGAAGTGTGATTCGGTTTTTGTATGGGCGGCCCTTGGAAACCTTGCTTGCGACTTGGGGCATCAGTCTGATGTTGATGCAAGGCGTTCGCAGTATTTTTGGGGCGCAAAACGTAGGCGTAGAAAACCCCAGTTGGATGAGCGGCGGCGTACAACTGATGGGCAATCTATCGCTGCCCTACAACCGCCTCATCATCGTTGCTTTTTCGATCAGTGTTTTGTTGGCCGTGGCATTGTTGATTGGTAAAACGCGCTTGGGTTTGTTTGTGCGGGCAGTCACGCAAAACCGGCCGATTGCATCATGCATGGGTGTGAATACGGCACGCATTGACACCTATGCCTTCGCACTAGGCTCTGGGATCGCAGGCTTGGCGGGCTGCGCACTAAGCCAGGTGGGAAATGTAGGACCTGACCTGGGACAAAGTTATATCGTCGACGCGTTCATGGTGGTGGTTCTCGGCGGCGTTGGTCAATTGGCTGGAACCGTGGTTGCAGCCTTGGGATTAGGCGTGTTAAACAAATTTTTAGAGGGAATAACCGGCGCGGTGTTAGCAAAAATTGCGGTTCTCTTATTCATCATTATCTTCATCCAAAAGCGTCCGCAAGGTATTTTTGCGATGAAGGGTCGGAGTGCTGAAGCATGAAGCCCATTGATCTTCCCCAAGCTGCACCGCTGTTTTCGCGCGCAGCTCTATCCTCGTGGTTATTGGCCTTAGTCGTTTTGTGTGTGCTTGCGCCCATGCTCAATTTGTGGGTTGCTCCGGAGAGCACTTTGCACCTCAGTGACTTTGCAGTTGCCCTGATTGGCAAGATCATGTGCTATGCCATTTGTGCCTTAGCGATCGATTTGATTTGGGGTTACAGCGGTATTTTGAGTTTAGGCCACGGCCTGTTCTTTGCGCTTGGCGCCTATGTCATGGGTATGTACCTGATGCGCCAAATTGGCTTAGATGGAAATTACAAAAGTGCCTTGCCTGACTTCATGGTTTTTCTCGATTGGAAAACGCTGCCCTGGCAGTGGACTTTCAGTGACAACTTAGGCGCGACGCTCTTTTTAGTTGTTGCTGTACCAGGTTTGGTGGCGTTTGTCTTTGGATTTTTTGCTTTTCGCTCGCGCATTAAAGGCGTTTACTTTTCCATCATTACCCAGGCGCTCACCTTTGCGGCTATGTTACTTTTCTTCCGCAATGAAACCGGCTTTGGTGGTAACAATGGGTTTACAGATTTCAAGCGCTTTGCTGGAATGCCCGTTGCCACGCCACAGATGCGAATGGCATGGTTTGTTGTTACAGCGTTAATACTGCTGCTGTTTTATGTGCTTGCTCGGTGGTTGGTGGCATCTAAGTTTGGTCGGGTGTTGCAAGCGATTCGCGACGCTGAGTCACGCGTGATGTTCAGCGGCTACTCTCCTTTGGGCTACAAGCTCACCATTTGGACGGTATCGGCCATGATGTGCGGTGTCGCAGGCGCCTTGTATGTACCGCAGGTAGGAATCATCAACCCCAGTGAGATGAGCCCTGCAAATTCTATTGAAATGGCAGTTTGGGCCGCAGTGGGCGGGAGAGCGACCTTGATAGGCCCTATTGCGGGAGCATTTTTAGTTAATGGTGCCAAAAGCTGGTTGACGGTGGCTTACCCAGAATTTTGGTTGTACTTTTTAGGCGCGTTATTTATTGGTGTGACTTTGTATTTGCCTCAAGGTGTGATCGGCCTCCTTCGAAACGTAAAAGTTGGATCCAGCGGAGTGACAAAGTGACGCCTGATTTATTTGAACAAGGCGCCCAGCGTCTCCAAACCGCCAGTGGCGGACCAGACGCGGGATTCTCACGCCTGCGCCGAGGTGGCGAGGTAGATACCACCCATGGCCGGATCTTGTACCTGGAAGACGTCAATGTGAGCTTTGATGGTTTTAAAGCCATCAACAACTTGTCTATGGATATCGCCCCTGGTGAGTTGCGTTGCATCATCGGCCCCAATGGTGCGGGTAAGACAACGATGATGGACATCATCACCGGCAAAACAAAGGCTGATTCTGGCCGTGTTTTTTTTGGCAGCACGATTGATTTGCTGCAGCACAGTGAACCTGAAATTGCGCAAATGGGCATTGGCCGTAAATTCCAAAAGCCTACGGTTTTTGAGCAACTCTCTGTATTTGAGAACCTAGAGTTGGCATTGAAAACACACAAAGGCGTACGAGCCTCTTTGTTTTTTCGGCGCACCTCTGAGCAGTCTTCTCGATTGTGTGAAGTGTTGGAGTTAATCCAGTTAGAAGCCAGTGTGAACCGGTTGGCGGGCTTACTCAGCCATGGACAAAAGCAGTGGTTGGAGATTGGCATGCTGTTAATGCAAGACCCCCAACTGCTGCTGCTAGACGAACCCGTTGCCGGCATGACAGATCAAGAAACAGAACGCACCGCCGAGCTTTTTTTAAGCCTCAAAGGGCGGCACTCGTTGGTGGTCGTAGAACACGATATGGCGTTTATCAAAGCCATTGCTGAGACGGTCACGGTGTTATGCGAGGGCTCGGTTTTGGCGCAAGGGCCCCTGTCACAGGTTCAAGCCGACGCGCGGGTCATCGAAGTTTATTTGGGGAGATGACCGTATGACCTTGTCTGTCAAAGGGATTGAGCAGTACTACGGCGGTTCCCATATTTTGCGCAACGTGAGTCTGGAAGCTACCGTGGGCAAGGTGTCGGTGATCTTGGGGCGCAATGGCGTTGGCAAGACCACCTTGTTGAAATCACTCATGGGTTTGGTACCCATCCGGAGCGGCACGATCGAGCTGGGTGGGGTAGCGTTAGAAAATGCAACACCTTACGCCCGAGCGCGGGCGGGTCTTGGCTATGTCCCACAGGGACGCGAAATTTTTGGCCGTCTTACGGTTCAAGAAAATTTAGCCATGGGCTTGGCAGGTCTGGCGGCCTCAACGCCTTTGCCGCCTATGCTGTTTGAGTGGTTTCCGGTTTTGCATGAAATGCGCAACCGCCGAGGCGGTGATTTATCGGGTGGGCAGCAACAGCAGTTGGCTATTGCACGGGCCTTGGCGTCTCAACCCAAGGTTTTGATATTGGATGAGCCCACCGAGGGGATTCAACCGAGCATCATCAAAGACATTGGCCGCGTGATTCGCATGCTGGCAGACCACGGCGACATGGCGATTGTTTTGGTAGAGCAGTACTACGACTTTGCCCGTGAACTTGCCGATGATTACATCGTGATGGAGCGGGGTTCCGTATTAGCCAAAGGACAGGGGACAAATATGGAAGTCGATGGCGTTCGGGATTTGGTGGCGATTTAAACCTGCGTTACATCGCCCAAATGCGTGGTGTATGGGGTTCCATTTCCCACAGGGATTCTCGCCAAGCCAGACGAATTTCTCGCAGCAGTTGCATTGCAGGTTCTACCTGCGCCGCGATTACCCGAACCACCACAACCTGCGAATTCGGGCAGCTTGCACCTGCGGTTTTAGCCAAGGAATGCTTATCTATGATTCGACGGGCGGCCTCTAAAGCCTGTTCTTTTCGGTTACGCGCAAGCGCTGAGCCGCTGGCGAAAAATAAAGTCGCCATACAGCGCATTCCTGCCAAGCCCATGGGACTTTCCAAAAGCAAGCTGTCTTTTGCGGCAATAAGAGAACGCTCTAACCAGACGCCGGGAATTTCAATGTGTTGCTGAAGGTGGCCTGTTACAAAAGGTTGCTGTGCATGGGGCAAGCCCAGTGCGGTTATGTCCCAGCCCATGAACTCTGCGCTGGGCGCTAATTGAACCGTTAAGCGGTTTTCTGCCAAGCAGCCGCTGTAGCAAATCGCTTCCAGTGGCAGCCACTCTAGCCGCGAGTGGTCTTGGAGCGTGATGTCGGTGCGTTGTAAAGCCAGTTCGTTTTCGCTACGGTAAAAGCGCGTTGCGCCTGGCGTGGTGATCAGGCCGTGCGAGCCTGTTTCAGTTTGGATTTTGATGTCTAAGGTGTCCCCACCCACCAGCCCGCCAGGTGGATGAACCAAGACGTTGTGGCAGACCGCATCACCCTCAGGATAAAGACTTTGCAAAATACGCAAGGGGCCGACGTGGTTGGCATGGGCTACGGTGCGTTGCAGGTTGGAATCCTGGTGAAAAGCGTAGCGAAGATCCAAAGACGCAGTCCAGCTCATGGGTGTGAAATGAGAAGCGACATAGGCATCGAACGCATCATAATGGAAGCCTCTCTTTGAAAGAAAATCCCATGCAAACGATTGATCTCGATGTCCAAGGTATGACGTGTTCAGGCTGCGTCAAACATGTGAGCAAAGCCTTGCAAGCGGTTCCCGGCGTGGATGCCGTGGCAGTGGACTTAGCGTCCGGCCATGTCAAGGTCACCACATCCGCGCCGGATATAAACGCGGCTTGGATTGCGTCTTTGATTGCGGCTTTGAAGGATGAGGATTATGTGGCGCTGGAATCTGTAAGAGTCCCACGCTGAGTTTCTATCAGGCGTTGCCTAAATTCTTCATTAAGTAATAGGGGCTGGATTGAACAATACGAGAGAATTATGCAGCTTCCAATGTTCGGCCCAGGTTTTTCGGCCACTGGCCACATCCAATAATAAAAGAAAGAGTTCCCAACCGGCCTCTTCAATGGTTATTTCACCATCCGCAATACGTCCGGCATTCATGTCCATGATGTCATGCCAACGTTTGGCCAATTCGGTACGCGTGGCTACTTTTATTACCGGGCACGCCTGCAAACCATAAGGCGTGCCGCGCCCAGTTGTGAATACATGCAGGTTCATACCTGCTGCCAGTTGCAAGGTGCCACAAATGAAGTCACTGGCAGGCGTTGCTGCAAAGACAAGACCTGTTTGATTGGCTTTGAGTTTTTCGCCGGGAGCGAGCACGCTGGCAATGGCCGAGCTGCCGCTTTTGATGATGGAGCCCATGGCTTTTTCGGCGATGTTGGACAGGCCCCCGGCCTTGTTGCCCGGCGTGGTGTTGGCGGTGCGATCCACATGGCCGCGGTCCAAGTATTGATCGTACCAAGCCAGCTCGCGCACGATGTCTTCGGCCACTTTTGTTGTGGAAGCGCGGCTGGTCAGTTGCTCGACCGCATCGCGCACTTCGGTGTTTTCCGAAAACATCACGGTGCCACCGGCCCGCACAATCAGGTCGGCCATGTAACCTACCGCCGGGTTGGCCGTCACGCCCGAAAAGGCATCGCTGCCGCCGCACTGCACCCCTACCACCAGAGCACTCGCAGGCACGGTCTGACGGCGGCGGGCGTTCAGCCGCTCCAGGTGCGGGCGAGCGCTTTGCACGATGTGCTCGATCATGGACATGAAGCCCACATGCGCATCGTCTTGCAGGCAAACCAGGTCAAGTGCCTGCGCCTCCATGGACTGCCACGCTTCGCTCGCAGTGACGGAGACAGGCTGGATCGGGAAGCTGCCCGGTGGCAGCAAGCGGTCAGGTTGCAGCTTTTCGCAGCCCAGGCTGACCACCATCACCTCACCGCCAAAGTTGGGGTTCAGGCTGATGTGGCGCAGCGTGCGGATCGGGATCTCGGCGCCCGGCGCGTCGATCGCCACGCCGCAGCCATAGCTGTGCTCCAAACCCACCACGCCATCGACATTCGGGAACAGCGGCAACAACTCGCGCTCGATGCGCTCCACTGCGATCTTGACCACGCCCGCCACGCACTGCACCGTGGTGGTGATGGCCAGCAAGTTGCGCGTGCCTACCGAGCCATCGGCGTTGACATAACCCTCAAACGTGAAACCCTCCAACGCAGCTTGCGGCGCGGGCTGGGCGGTGGCCATGGGCAAGCCTTGCAGCTCACGCGCAGGCGGGATGTCCAGCAAGCGTTCGTGCACCCAGCTGCCCGCCGCAATGGCTTGGCGGGCATAGCCCACCGGCACGTTGTAGCGCAGCACGGCCTGGCCTTGGGCCAAGTCCACCAAGGCGACTTTGTGGCCTTGTGGCACCTTGTCGCGCAGGGTCAAGCCTGCTGCAGGTCCTTCGGGCATGACGGTACCCGCAGGCAAGCCGCCGTCGTTGGCAATGATGGCCACGTTGTCGGCCGGGTGCATGCGGATCGCCAAAGGCGCACGGGTAGAACTCATGAGCAGGTCTTGATCACTTGAGCAAATTCGGCAGCCACAGCGTGAACTGCGGCACATAGGTCACCAGCAGCATGGCCACCGTCAATGCACCGTAAAACGGCGCAATCGTGCGCATGACCTGCCCGACCGAGATGCCGCCAATGGCACAACCCACAAACTGCACCGAACCCACAGGTGGCGTGTTCAGCCCCAGCGCGCAGTTGATCAGCAGCATGATGCCAAATTGCATCGGGTCCATGCCGAAGTGCATGGCGATCGGCATGAAGATCGGGGTGCAAATCAGAATAGTCGCAGCCATGTCCAGGAAGGTGCCCAGAATGAACAACAAGATGTTGATCATCAAGAAAATGACCCAAGGCTCGCTGCTGACTTTTTGCATCAACTCACCGGTCATCTGCGGCACTTCATACAGGGCCATGAAGTAACCAAACGCGTTGGAGATGCCAATCAAGAGCAGCACCACGCCGGTGGTTTTGCAGGCCTTGGCGCAGGCCTTGAGGAAGTTGTGCACGGTCAAAGTGCGGTACACCACCACCGTGACAAACAAGGCCCAGGCCACCGCTATCGAGGCCGATTCGGTGGCAGTGAAAGCGCCCGACAAGATGCCGCCCAAAATGATGACGACCACAAACAGGCCGGGCAATGCCGCGCCAAAGGCCTTGAGCACTTCGAGCCAGCCGGGGAAGTTGCCGTGGATCGGGTAACCACGTTGCACCGCCACCCAGTAGGCCGCGCCCAGGTTGCACAGCGTCAAGATGATCGCAGGCACCAGGCCCGCCAAAATCAAACCCAACACGCTCACCGAGGCCAAGCCCGAAGCGGCCAGCGTAAAGATGATCATGTTGTGCGATGTGGGCATGATGGCGCCCACCAAGGCGGCGTGGGTGGTCACGTTCACCGCGTAGTCGGCGTCGTAACCTTCTTTCTTCATGAGCGGGATCATGACCGAGCCCATGGCCGAGACATCGGCCAATGGCGATCCGGCCACGCCACCAAAAATGGTGCAACCGATCACGTTGCTCATGCCCAAGCCACCGCGTACATGGCCCACCAAGCTGTTGGCAAAACGCACGATGCGGTCGGCAATGCCGCCGTAGAGCATCAGCTCACCGGCAAACACAAAAAACGGGATGGCCAGGAAGGAGAACACCTGCATGCCGCCGACCATTTTCTGGAACACCATGGCCACAGGCAAACCGGCGGCGATGATGGTGGCGACCGAAGACAGGCCAATGGCAAAAGCCACCGGCACACCCAAAATCAAGAGGAGCGTGAAGCTCAGTGCAAGGACGGTGAGTTCCATGTTCAGTCCCAAACAGGTTCGACCACTTTGCCTTGCACGAGCGCAACAATGTGTTCAATGGAGAAAAGCAAAATCAAAGCGCCCGCAATGATCACCGGCACATAGTCGATGCCATCGGGCACGGGCAACATGGGTTTTTTCTCGGCCCATTTGGCAGAAGCCCAGAGCCAACCACCTTGCACCATCAAAAAGCCAAACAACGCCACCAGGGCGTGGATCAAGATCTCGATGCGGTGCTGCCATTTTTCGGGCAGCAAAACTACCAGCGACTCCAGGCCGATGTGGCCCGCATCGCGCACCCCCACGGCCAAACCGAAGGCGGTGACAAACAGCACGATCAACATGGCCAGGGCTTCGGCCCAGGTCGGCGTGTCGTTGAGCACATAGCGACCGATGACCTGCCACTGCACGCACAGGATCACGGCAATCAGGCCGATCACGGCCAAGACCAAGCACAGCTTGGAGACGGTCGCACAAAATTTGGTGAACATGAAAAACTCCAGCCCCTGACGCACGGTCAGGGGCAGATGGGAAAAGCCAATTACTTGGTATCTTGGATCGCTTTGATGGCGCGCTTCATTTCTGGCGTGGTCATGAACTTGTCGTAGACCGGGCCCATGACGGCTTGGAAGGACTTCTTGTCCACTTCCACGATCTCGGCACCCGCGGCCTTGATGTTGGCCAGCGATTTGCTTTCGGCTTCGTCCCAGGCTTTGCGTTCCACCGCCACCGATTCTTTGGCGGCCTGGCGGATCATGGCTTGCTCGTTGGCGGGCAGCTTGTCCCACACCACTTTGGACATCACCAAAATCTCGGGCGCCATGGAGTGCTCGGTCTTGGAATAGACCTTTACGGCTTCCACGTGCTTGGCGGTGTCAAACGAGGGGATGTTGTTTTCAGCGGCGTCGATCAGGCCAGTCTTCAGGCCGGTGTAGACCTCGCCATAAGGCATGGGCGTGGCGTTGGCGCCCATGGCGCTGACGAGAGCAACCCAAAGGTCGGACTGCTGAACGCGGATTTTCAGACCTTTGGCATCGGCCACGGTTTTGATCGCTTTTTTGGCATAGATGGAGCGAGCACCGCTGTCATAAAAGGCCAGACCCACATAACCCACAGATTCGCAACTTTTAAGAATTTCTGCGCCCACGGGGCCATCGAGCGATTTGCGCATGTGGTCCACCGAGCTGAACAAAAACGGCATGGTGGGCACCATGGTCATGGGGCAGACGCCATTCATGGGGGCGACGTTCACACGCACCAAATCCAGCGCGCCGATCTTGACCTGGTCAATGGTTTCTTTTTCGGAACCCAAAGCGCCTTTGTTGAAGACCTTGATCTTGTGCTTACCACCTGACAATTTTTCAAGTACGGTACTCATGTGCTTGACTGCAACCACAGTGGGATAGTCATCTGCATTGTGAATATCGGCTGAACGGAATTCAGTGGCTTGCGCCGAAAAGGCTAAAGCCGCGGCCAGTACTATCAGGGATTTTTTGAGTTTCATTTTGTAGTCTCCAGGGTTAAAAAGTTTTCAAATACCATCACACACTTGCAGGAAATCGAGAAAAAACAGGTTCCGCCATGCCACGCACTCCAGGTTGCAATGAGATGAGCGCCCCACTGGTGCCACGTGTTGCCTCTGTAGTTTGTTTTGGAACGATTGAAGTCACAAATAGTTGGTCCAGATCAGATCCACCAAACGCGCACATAGATGGTTTGGGCATGGGCACATTCAGCGACTGCTCCCATTTGCCTTGTTCATTGAAGGCGTGAATCTGGCCTGCGTCGTTGCCACAGATCCAATACCGACCTTCCTCATCGACTGCCGCGCCATCGGGTCGTCCTGGCCACTCGAGCATGTCAACAAACAGGCGTTGATGGCTTAATGTACCCGTGGTGGCATCGAGATTAAAGACCCATATTTTTTGCACCTGCGGGTGTGAATCGGATAAATACAAAGATAGGCCATCTGGGCTCATACCCAGGCCATTGGGCGTAAGCAGACCTGCGACATGCGGCCCGGTCAGTCCTCGTTCATCCAAGCAATAGAGTCCGCCGTGGGCCGAAGCCAAAGTCATGTCCATCACCATGGTGCCAACCCAGAATCGCCCACTAGCATCGCACCGGCCGTCATTGAAGCGCATGCCAGCGACTGGATGGTTTATGTGGGCTAGCCACTGACAATCCGATTCACCGCCTTTATGTAACGTTACGATTGCAATGCCGGTTTCCATGGCTGCTACCAGCTGCCCTACTACATCTGTCAATGCAATGCATCCCACGCGCTCAGGCATGACCCAAGACTGCAAAGTTTCATCTGAACCAGGTTTGCAGCAACGTATAAATGGGCCTTCAATATCAACCCACCACAACCGCTGAGCGCGCGTATCCCAGACAGGGGACTCGCCCACGCAGTCTTGGCAATCAGCGATCAATTGGAAATGATTCATAAAATTTCACAACAGCATTGTCTAAACTTCTGCTACATTCATTCGATAGTGCAGATTGTCATACGTTGTCATACAAGTTTTATTATCTAAGTGCCCTAGATTACTGCCATCAGTATTTACCATATGAATTCAATCTATCCTACCTTGCAGACACGCAAACCGCGAAGCCTAGCGTATGAATTGGTTGAAAAACTTACGGCCGACATCCATGGTGGGCGTTTAAATGCGAAACAAAAGCTCCCCACAGAAGCTGATATCGTGGCCGCCTTTGGTGTTAGTCGGACGGTGGTTCGAGAAGCTATTTCAAAACTTCAGGCTGCAGGCTTAGTTGAAACACGCCATGGTATTGGAACTTTTGTTTTGGCTCAAACAGATACACCTTTTTTTCGCGTAGATTCAAATCAACTCAGCACATTGCATGATGTCATAGCGCTTTTGGAGTTGCGTATTAGCATTGAAACAGAAGCGGCAGCTTTAGCAGCATTAAGGCGCACCAATGAAAACCTTGTGGTAATGCAAGAAGCCACACGTGCTTTTTTAAGTGCCATTGAGTTGGGTAAGGATGCCATCAGCGCAGATTTTCAGTTCCATCATGAAATTGCAAGGGCAACTCAAAACAGCCACTTTGCGGACATGATGAAGTCCCTTGGATCACAGTCGATTCCACGAGCCCGCCTTGAAGATGTCACGGGTCAAGAGCCAATGCGGTTGGCTTATCTTCGCCGAGTTCATCAAGAGCATGACAGTATTTTGAACGCGATTGAAGCACAAGATGTCGAATCCGCTCGCGCCGCAATGCGCACCCACTTATCAAATAGCAGAGACCGCCATAAAAATGCAAATCAGGCCGCAAGCAATTCAGATATGAAGGGTTAACCCGAAGTAAAAATATGGCGCATAGTTGTATGATGTCTTAAGACAAAACATGCCCATACCATGCCAAACCTGACGACATCACCAAAGATAACGCGCCTACAAGTGATCCCTGTTGCTGGTCACGACGGAATGTTGTTGAACCTCAGTGGCGCCCACAGCCCGTTCTTTACACGCAACATCTTGATACTGACAGACTCGTCTGGCCACACAGGGCTGGGTGAAGTCCCAGGCGGCGAAAAAATCCGACAGACTCTGGAAGATGCTCGTTCCTTGATAGAAGATCAGCCAATCGGCTGTTACAACCAGTTGCTCAACGCCATGCGCCGGCAGTTTTCCGATCGCGATAACGCGGGCCGAGGCAACCAGACCTTTGACCTGCGTACCACCATTCACGCGGTCACGGCTATCGAAAGTGCGCTGCTCGACTTGCTGGGTCAGCACTTGAATGTGCCGGTGTGCGCCCTGCTGGGCGAGGGCCAGCAGCGCGAGCGGGTACAAATGCTTGGCTATCTGTTTTATGTGGGCGACCGCCAGCAAACCGACCTGCCCTATCGCAGCGAGCCCGATCAGGGAGACGACTGGCTGCGCCTACGCCACGAAAAAGCCATGACGGTTGACGCGGTGGTTCGCCTTGCCGAAGCTGCACAGGCCCGCTATGGCTTTCAGGACTTCAAGCTCAAAGGGGGCGTGCTGCGCGGCGAGGAAGAAGTTGAGGCCGTGGTGGCCTTGCACGAGCGCTTTCCGAAAGCGCGCATCACGATCGACCCCAACGGTGGTTGGCTGCTCAAAGACGCAGTTCGTCTGCTGCGCGACCACCGCTACACCCTGGCTTATGCCGAAGACCCTTGCGGCGCCGAGGGTGTGTTCTCGGGCCGCGAAGTCATGGCCGAGTTCCGCCGAGCCACGGGATTGTTGACGGCCACCAACATGGTGGCCACCGACTGGCGCGAGATGGCCCACAGCATCCAGCTGCAGTCGGTCGACATTCCGCTGGCTGACCCGCATTTCTGGACGTTGCAAGGCTCGGTGCGCGTGGCGCAGTTATGTCAGATGTACGACCTGACCTGGGGTTCGCATTCCAACAACCACTTCGACATTTCGCTGTCCATGTTCACCCAGTGCGCGGCTGCAGCTCCAGGCAAGGTCACGGCGATTGACACGCACTGGATCTGGCAAGACGGCCAGTTCCTTACCAAAGAACCGTTGCAGATCAAAGATGGCTACGTCGACGTGCCGGCCAAGCCGGGTCTGGGCATCGAAGTGGACATAGACGCGGTGATGAAAGCGAACCGGCTTTACCAGCAGCACGGCCTGGGTGCGCGCGATGACGCGATCGCCATGCAGTACCTGATCCCCAACTGGAAATTCAACAACAAGATGCCTTGCATGGTGCGCTGAGCAACCGCGCCATTCACATCAAAAGGGACACTATGAAACTCGGATTCATTGGCTTGGGCATCATGGGCGCTCCCATGGCAGGACATTTGCTGGCCGGTGGCCACGAAGTCTTTGCTTTTTCTCGCAGCGGCGTGCCCGCAGGTGTGGTAGCTCAAGGTGCCTACGCTTGCGCCAGCCCCGCCGAAGTCGCGCAAAAAGCGGACATCATTTTCAGTATGGTGCCAGACACCTCGCATGTGGCCGATGTGCTGTTTGGTGACAAGGGCATCGCCCAGGGCCTGAGTGCGGGAAAGACCGTCGTGGACATGAGTTCCATCTCACCGATCGCCACCAAGCAGTTTGCGGCGAAGATCAATGCGTTCGGTTGCGACTACCTAGACGCGCCGGTCTCGGGCGGCGAAGTGGGCGCAAAAGCGGCCAGCCTGACCATCATGGTGGGTGGTTCGCAAGTCACCTTTAACAGAGTGCAGCCCCTGTTTGCGTTGATGGGCAAGAACATCACCCTGATCGGCGACAACGGCAGCGGCCAGACCTGCAAGGTGGCCAATCAGATCATCGTTGCGCTCAACATTGAGGCTGTGGGGGAAGCCTTGTTGTTCGCCGCCAAAGCCGGAGCAGACCCGGCCAAAGTGCGCCAAGCCCTGATGGGAGGTTTGGCTACAAGCCGAATTTTGGAGTTACATGGCGAGCGTATGATTAAGCGCACTTTCACCCCGGGTTTTCGCATCGAGCTGCACCAGAAGGACCTGAACCTAGCGCTGGAAGGAGCCAAGGCCATGGGCATAAGCTTGCCCAACACCGCAAACACCCAGCAACTCATGAGCAGTTGTATGGCCCATGGCGGCGCAGGCTGGGACCACTCGGGCTTGGTGCGTGCGCTTGAAATCGCCGCCAATTTCCAAATTAGTCAAACCCCAGCAGCCTGAGGAGCAAGCACCATGAACATTCCCATCAACAGTTTCAAACACGCCATCCTGAATGGCAAAAAGCAAATCGGCCTATGGTCGCACTTGTGCAGCCCCATCAGCATCGAGATCCTCGCCCACTGCGGATACGATTGGCTCTTGCTAGACATGGAGCACTCGCCCAATGAAGTTCCCGATGTGCTTGCACAACTGCAAGCCATGAAAGGCGGCACAGCTACTCCCATCGTGCGCCCGCCATGGAACGACATGGTGACCTTCAAGCGTTTGCTAGACATTGGCGTTCAAACACTGTTAGTGCCCTACATCCAGACAGCGGAAGAAGCACGCAACGCCGTTTCCTACACGCGCTACCCGCCGCAAGGGGTGCGCGGTTACGCTGGTGCCCCACGTGCCAGCAACTTCGGACGTGTTAAAGACTATGCCAACTGTAGCGCTGAAGAAATATGTGTGCTGCTACAAGTGGAAACCATCGAGGGCCTAAAAAATCTGGAAGAGATCTCGAATGTGGAGGGCGTGGACGGTGTTTTCATTGGCCCTGGCGACTTGTCGGCTGCCTTGGGTCACCTAGGTAACCCCAAGCACCCAGAGGTGCTAAAAGTTATTGATAGTGCGATTGCCCGCATTCGCGCTTGCGGAAAAGCAGCAGGCATTTTGACAGGCGATGAAGCCCTGGCCAAACACTATGTGGCGCAAGGCTGCCTGTTTGTGGCCATAGGAGCTGATCAAAACGTGCTGCGCGACAGCGCACAAGCTCTGGCGGACCGTTTTAAAAACTGATTCTAAAGAACACCATGCTTAATACACCAGCATCTCCGTTGAAATTCCCTCGACTGCTGCTCACAGGCGCAGGCGGCAATCTGGGGCAAGAATTACGCCCACGTCTCAAAGTTTATTGCGATGTGCTGCGTGTAAGCCACCGCCGTGATCTAGGTTCAGCAGCCGAGGGCGAAGAAGTACAAATTGCAGCGCTTGAAGATGCTGATCAGATGCTGACCTTGCTCGACGGTGTGAGCGCTGTGGTTCACATGGGCGGCGTCTCGACCGAGCAACCTTGGGCTCCAATCCTAGCGGGCAACATCGTGGGCATGGTTAACCTTTACGAAGCGGCAAGACTCAAAGGTGTCAAACGCATTGTGTTTGCCAGCTCCAATCACGTCACTGGTTTTTACCGGCAGGACGAAGTGGTCAACACCCGCATGCCCCCCAAGCCTGATGGCTTTTATGGTCTGTCCAAAGCCTTTGGCGAAGACCTAGCCCAGCTGTACTGGGACCGCTGGGGCATCGAGACCGTGAGTATCCGCATCGGGTCATCCTTCTCCGAGCCACGAGACCGTCGCATGCTGGCCACCTACTTGAGCTATGACGACCTAGAACGAGTGATCGTGGCAGCACTGACCGCGCCCATCGTGGGTCACACCATAATTTATGGCGTATCTGACAACCAGACCATTTGGTGGGACAACTCTAACGCAAAGCACATTGGTTATCGTCCAAAAGACTCATCAGATCAATTCCGAAGCGCCGTGGAAGCCAAACAGCCGGTCATTGACACGAAAGACCCTGCTGCCATTTACCAAGGAGGCGCATTTGTTAAAGCGTCACCACAAGGTTAAGCTGATATCGGTATCTGATCACTTGGGTTTTGTAGGCGCAAAACTTACTTAGTAGTACGGTTTTGAAGCAAATCACACAAACTGCGTGCAATGACTTTGGTCGCACGACGCAAGTCTTCGAGGTCAATGCGCTCATCGGCACGTTTGGCGTGCGACTCTAAAACAGTACGCGGGCCAGCGCCGTAAATCACGCCTGGAATACCGGCTTCGCAAAACAGCCGAACGTCGGTGTACAAAGGCGTTCCTAGCGCAGGGATAGGTTCTCCAAAAACGGCTTCGCCGTGGCGTTGAATGGCGTCGACCAAAGGCTTGTTGCCTGGAAGGGGGCGCATCGCATTGGCCAATAGCAAGCGTTTCACCTCAATAGAAATCCCCGTTTTCTCTGCGGCAGCTTGGGCCATGAGGGCACGCAAGCCGGCTTCCACTTCTGCTGGATTTTCTTCGGGAATCATGCGCCGGTCGAGTTTGAAGGTGACACGTCCGGGAACGACGTTGGTGTTGGTTCCACCTTCAATTTGGCCGACGTTCAAGTAGGGGTGGTTAATTCCTTTGACGTCAGAGCTGATGTTTTGGTACAGCGTATTTTGAGCGTACAAGGCATTCAAAATGTGCACAGCGCCTTGTAGCGCGTCAACGCCCGAGTCTGGAATCGCGGCGTGGGCCATCTTGCCGTGCACGGTAACTTCCATTTGCAGGCAGCCGTTGTGCGCGGTAATGACTTGGTAGCTAAACCCCGCTGCGATCATCAGGTCGGGGTGAATGATGCCGCGCTTGAGCAACCACGCCGGACCGACTTCGCCACCAAATTCTTCGTCATAGGTAAACAACAATTCCACGCTGCCGCGAGTGGGTTTGGCAATGGCCTCGAGCGTACGAAGCGCGAAGGTGTAAGTGGAAAAATCGCATATGCTGACGGCAGTGCCACGGGCATAAATTTTCCAATCTTTGATTTCGTCCCCATAGGTGTTGTGGGTCAAATCCTCGCCCGGTGGCACCG
>QYPA01000019.1 GCA_007279715.1 Comamonadaceae bacterium
CAGCCAACTCACCAACAAATACGCCGAAGGCTACCCAGGTAAGCGCTACTACGGCGGCTGCGAAAACGTGGACGTTGCTGAACAACTCGCGATAGACCGCGTTAAACAAATGTATGGCGCCGAAGCCGCCAACGTGCAGCCTCACTGCGGCGCATCGGCTAACGAGGCTGTGTTTTTGGCCTTCCTCAAGCCCGGCGATACTATTTTGGGAATGAGTCTGGCCGAAGGCGGTCACCTGACCCACGGCATGCCACTCAATATGTCGGGTAAGTGGTTCAACGCCGTGTCTTACGGCCTGGACAAAAATGAAGCCATTGACTATGACGCAATGGAAGCCAAAGCCCGAGAGACCAAGCCCAAGCTAATCATTGCTGGCGCTTCGGCTTATTCGTTGCACATCGACTGGGCGCGGTTTGCCAAAGTTGCCAAAGAAGTCGGCGCTATTTTCTTGGTCGACATGGCCCATTATTCGGGCCTGATCGCAGCGGGTGTGTACCCCAACCCCGTACCACACGCCGATGTGGTGACCTCGACAACCCACAAGAGCCTGCGCGGCCCCCGTGGCGGCATCATCTTGATGAAGGCAGAACACGAAAAAGCCATCAATAGCGCTATTTTCCCGGGCCTTCAAGGCGGCCCGCTGATGCACGTGATTGCCGCTAAGGCCGTAGCCTTCAAAGAAGCTTTGAGCCCTGAGTTCAAGGCGTACCAGCAGCAAGTCTTGAAGAACGCGGACATTGTGGCCAAGACGCTCACAGAGCGCGGTCTGCGCATTGTCAGCGGCGGAACCCAAAGCCACGTAATGTTGGTTGATCTGCAGTCTAAAAAAATCACCGGCAAAGTCGCTGAGTTGGTTTTAGGCAATGCCCACATGACCATCAACAAAAACGCCATTCCTAACGATCCCGAGAAGCCGATGGTTACCAGCGGTGTTCGTATCGGAACGCCGGCGATGACAACCCGAGGCTTTAAGGATGAAGAAGCCCGCGCTACCGCCCACCTGATTGCCGATGTTTTGGACAACCCCCATGACGAAGCCAATATCAACGCGGTGCGTGCAAAAGTTCACGCCCTGACAGCTCGTTTCCCGGTTTACGATTAATCCAACGCCGCGATGAAGTGTCCGTTTTGCAGCCACTCCGAAACCCAGGTGGTTGAAACTCGGATTGCTGAAGACGGCGACTTTATCCGGCGCAGACGCCAATGCGGCGCTTGCGATAAACGGTTTACCACCTACGAGCGCCCTGACGTCAATTACCCGGCCATTGTCAAAAAAGATGGCCGGCGTATTGATTACGAACACTCCAAATTATTGGCCTCCATGAATTTGGCCCTGCGCAAACGCCCCGTGAGCACAGAGCAGGTGGACAGCGCCATTGAACGCATCGAAGAAAAACTACTCAACCTCGGCCTGCGCGAAGTCCCCTCAGCAAGGCTGGGTGAATTGGTGATGCGCGAACTCAAAAAACTCGATAAAGTGGCGTATGTGCGCTTTGCCAGCGTCTACCGAAGTTTTGAAGACATTGATGAATTCAAAACCTTGGTCAATGAAGTAAATAAATAACAAGACTCTCTGGGGAGGGAGGATGGATGCAATCCATGCGAGAGGTGGGCCCCTGCGCGGGCCGAACTTAAAGCGTCGCCAGAACGCCTTTACCTTGGTAGAACTCAGCGTCACCGTAGCCGTATTGGGAACGGTGATGGCGCTTGCGCTGCCACGGCTAAGCGCGACGGTTTCGCACAACCACATGCGCTCGGTGCGCGACGAATTTACCAGCGCTGTGGTACGCATGCGCACCGAAGCGATTCATCGCAATCGCTGTGTCAGCATGTGCATCTCTAGCAACGCCAAAACCTGTAATCAAGGCACGAATACGAATTGGTCTGCGGGTTGGTTGATGTACCAAAACCAAAGCTGCGGCGCTTTAGAAGGGGCCAGTATTCCTTCCGGCGACATCATTGCGGCAAGCCAAAGCATCCCAAGCTATTTTGATCTTCAATCGAACAGCACCGGTTCGCGCAGCGCCTTCAGCGCCAATTCGCGCGGCGTCTTGTTGGTTAACGCGGGAACCTTCACTCTGCGCGATACCCGCCAACCCTGTCAGCCCAGCACCACGATGACCATCAGTTGGCAAGGGCGGGTTCGCTTAGATGAAGTTCCATCCACGAGTTGTCCTTAGCATGGCTTCACCTAAGCAGGATCAATCAGGAAGCTCCTTGGTGGAAGTTCTCGTGGCTTTGCTGCTTTTGTCGTTTTGTTTGTTGGGCTTAGCCCGACTCATGGCTGGCAACCTGCGCTCACACACTGAGAGCGTGATTCAAGCCAACCTCAACCTGCTTGCCAATGACGCGCTCGGACGCATACGGGCCAATCAATTAGAACTCCCTGGGTCGGGCGCGGGAAACGGTTACCACTTTGCGGCGTCGTGGAGCGCACAACAAGGAAGTATGGAGGCTGCGCCCTCTCCAAACTGCATTGCCTCGGCTTGTACGAACGCAGAGCGAGCCAGCTTTGATCTATGGCAACTGCGCAGCAGCGCCCGCGCCCTATTGCCGCAAGGAGCGCTGAGTTTGGTTAGCAACAGTAATGGCACACCCAACAGCGGTTGGATCTTGAGTTTCTATTGGTTTGACAAAGACAAGGAGTCACTGGGGCAGAGCTGCCAAGACAGCGGTGCCAACGACCTCACTTGTTTTAACGACAACGCCACAGGCATACAGCCCGTCACGGGCGTTCGGGCGTTTAACTTTTACTTTTATCCCTGAACGATGGCCTACCGTAAACACCTTTCTCAAAAGCAGCAAGCCGCCGCACAAAAAGGCTACACCTTGGTCGAACTCATGGTCAGCCTTGCGGTCGGCGTGATGGTCATGGGTGCGGCAGCAGCCGCTTATCTTTCTATTTCCGAAAGCCAGCGCAGCCTGACCGAAAAATCTTATGCAGCAGAAAGCGCTCGCTTTGCGATGGAAACCTTGGGGCGTGAGATTCAGAACTCTGGCTTTTATCCTGTCAACGAAGTCACTCCGCTTACCCCACAGAGCGCCCTTCCCATTGGCAGCTTCGCCACCGCAGCCGAAAGCAACCCCGCAACCAGCCCTGAACATCTGCGCTCACCTGTCTTTGGTTGCAGCAGCAAAAAAATTGACGCCACCAAAACCACATCGGTCTGCGTCGCCCACACCAGCTCCTCGCCCGCCGTTGATGCGGACACCTTGGTTGCCAGCTATTACACCGACGACGACTTTGGCAAAGACCGCGGCAACAACACCGATTGCGCTCGCGCAACGCCTGCGGCCGTTACTGGCTCCAACGTAAAACTGTTTTTTATTTCTAATAGCTACACCCTCACCCCCGTCACGCTCAAGCTCGAAGGCAACACCATCAAAACCTTTGGCTTAGCCTGTGCGGGCAGCGCCAGTCCGATCAACAATTACGTGCCTTTAATTACCGGCATTGAACAACTGCGCCTGAGCTATTTGGTTCAAGGCGAAACCACAGCGCAGTTCAAATCTGCGAATTCGGTTTTAGCCAATGAGTGGAGCAAAGTTATCGCGGTGAAGGTATGCTTGGTTGCGCGGTCTTTGCAAAACGTGCGGCTCCAAGCCAGCAGCTATTCCTTCAAAGACTGTGCGGATGCCACGCAGACGTTTGCCACAGGCATTGAGCGCAAGCGCTATACGCAAATCTTTGCGGTTAAAAATGCCACCTTGGCTACCCCTTAGCCCATGAAAAAATCATCACATTCCCAAAGCGGCGCGGTTCTTATTGTCGTGATTGTTTTGATCGCTATTTTGTCGGCCACCGTGGCCTACACCACGAAAAACACGCAGCAAGGCGGGCAGCAAATTCGCAATGAAAGAGACTACCTCCTCGCCTACCAAGCAGCCCACGCAGCCTTGTGGGACGCCGAGCGCGACTTGGCTTTGAGCCCGAGCCAGGCGCTTCCTAACGCCGCTTGCATCAGAGGCACCGGATTCAGAAGTACGCCCGCCGACCTCAATAATCCCAACGCCTCGCCCCAATTCACAAGCAACTGCCTTGCCGGCCAATGCCTTAGTGCCAGCGCAGTGTGGGCTAGCGCTGGGCCTGCTAATAACGGGGCACCTTGGTGGCCGGTGAGCAAGGGTGGCCAATGGTCCGCCACGGGCACCGCAAGCGCGATGTCAGCGCAGTGCGAAACCTTTACTGGCAGTATTCCCTTGGGAACATTCACCGGAACCCCCACCTTCAAAGGCGTGGCAAGACAGCCCGACTATTTGATTGAACTGATGCGGCCCGCTTCAACCCTGCCCGACGCTTCGCTAGGCGGCAACTACACCTGCCAAACGCCCGCAGTAGATTGCTTGGTTTTTAAAATCACCGCCCGCGGTTTTGGTTCGAGCCTGACAAGCGAACTCTTGCTGCAAAGCATGGTCACTTTGCAAACGGGTGCACCTTTGACCGATCCCAAGCGTATCGTACGACGCCAGTTTCGAGAAATTCCTGGAATGAGGACCGATTTATGAAACCCTTTCCCAACGCCCCGCCCCTTCGCCTCCAACAAGGGCTTACATTGATTGAGTTGATGGTCGCATTGGCTATCGTGGGATTGCTCAGCGCGGTGGTGTATCCGCGGTACCAAAACTATGTTTCCCAAGCCCGCCGGGTCGATGCGCAAACCCAATTACTTAGCGCCCAACAATGGATGGAGCGCTTGTACAACGAAAGCTACGATTACGCCAAAAGCGCCAACGGTCAAGACGTTTCCCCCTTGCTCGCGGTCCAAGCTTTTAAAAGTTCGCCCCGCGCGGGCGAAGGGCTCAAGGCCTACGATATTTCTGTATCTGTGGCTACCCTAAGCCCTTCGCAAACCTTTTTGTTAACTGCAAAACGTACCGCCTTAGGTCCCGCTGCGACAGATGCCTGTGGGGATTTCACCTTGGACCACCACGGCGTAAGGGGTTTAGTGAACAATACGAAAAGTCTGTCCGAGTGTTGGAAATAAGATAGCCCTAGAAAACAGCCCAAGGAATTTGCGTTTTGTCCCCCATTGATACGGCCCTCGCCCTCGCCTCCCAAGCCCTTTGGCTCAGCTCGCCCAACCCGCGCGTGGGATGCATCTTGGTCAACGCGCAGGGCCAAACCATTGGCCAAGGCTTTACCCAAGCCGCAGGCGGGCCCCACGCAGAGGTCATGGCCCTAAGAGACGCACTCGCCCAAGGCCACCCAACCCAAGGCGCGACCGCTTACGTCACGCTCGAGCCCTGCTCTCACCACGGCCGCACCGGGCCGTGTTGCGACGCACTCATCCAAGCCGGAATTCGCAAAGTCGTGGCGTCTATCGAAGACCCCAACCCGCAGGTCAGCGGCCAAGGCTTTGCGCGGCTTCGCGCAGCCGGTGTTAAAGTCGAAGTCGGGCCTGGAGCAGCCGCCTCCCGAGAACTCAATATCGGCTTCTTTAGCCGCATGGTTCGAAAGCAACCTTGGATTCGGCTCAAGGTGGCAGCGTCTTTAGACGGAACGACGGCTTTAGACAACGGCAACAGCCAATGGATTACTTCAGAGGCCGCCCGCACCAACGGCCATGGGTGGCGGGCCAGGGCGTGTGCGGTGTTAACCGGCATTGGCACTGTTTTACAAGACCAACCCCGCTTAGACGCTCGCTTGGTAAAAGCCCCTCGGCAACCGCATTTGGTGATCGTGGATAGCGATTTGCAAACGCCTCCTGACGCTCCGCTTTTTGCTGTTCAACGCAAAGTCATGATTTATGCGGCCAACCCCCAAGCAGAACGCCAAGCCGCGCTTGAGGCCCAAGGCGCTGAAGTCATTTACCTCCCCGGAAAACACGCCGATGGCAGCCCCAGCGGTAAGGTCGATTTACACGCCATGGTGATGGACTTAGGCCAACGCGACATCAATGAACTTCATGTGGAAGCCGGCCATAAACTCAACGGCTCGCTGTTGCGCTCGGGCGTGGTCGATGAATTGTTGGTATACCTCGCGCCTCAGCTTTTAGGCGTGGGCGCTGGCATGTCTAACTTCGGGCCTTTGACAGAACTCTCGCAAGGTATCGCGCTCGAATTTACGTCGGCTGAAATGGTCGGCAAAGACCTTCGGGTTTTGTCTCGCGTAGCCAAGCACGACACGTTTTAATTTTCATTTTTATTTTTTACTTTTTAAGACTCCAATGTTCACAGGAATCATTACCGGCGTTGGCCACATTCAAAATATCGCCAACTTAGGCGCCACGGCCTCCCACGGCAAACGGATCACCATTGCCTGCCCCAAAGGTTACTTAGACGACGCGGGCTTGGGCGACAGCATTGCCTTGAACGGCGCGTGTATGACGGTAACCACGCTGGACACCAGCACTGACGCGCCGCGTTTCACTGTCGATGTATCCGCCGAGAGCTTAAACAAAACCGCAGGCCTAGACGCTTTGGGCGTGGTGAATTTAGAAAAAGCCCTTCGCGCCAATGACCGCTTGGGCGGGCACATGGTCAGCGGCCATGTGGACGGAATGGGCGTGGTGACTTACTTTGCGGAGATTGGTGAAAGCTGGGAGCTGCGCGTTCTCGCGCCGTCTTCACTTTCGAAATTCTTGGCCTACAAAGGCTCCATCACCGTCAACGGCGTGAGGCTAACCGTCAACAGCATTGCGGATGTTGCCGGCGGCTGCGAAGTGAGTATCAACTTGATTCCTCATACGGTAAGCAACACCGCTTTGCACCAGCTTCAAAAAGACAGCAAGGTCAACCTAGAAATTGACCTGATCGCTCGCTACGTGGAGCGCATGCTTTCGCACTCCAACATCAGCTCCGACATTCACGCCAACATTAAAACGTCAGCGTCTTAACGCCTTCGGCCGTTCCCAGCAAACACACCTGGGCCCGTTGGTACGCAAAAACGCCAACGGTGACTACGCCCGGCCACTGGCTCACCTGCGCTTCAAAGGCCAAGGGCTCTGTAATCGTGAGGCCAGTCACGTCCACAATCCACTGGCCGTTGTCGGTAACCAGCGGCTGGCCGTCTTTCAGGCGAATGGCCCCATTACCGCCCATCGCCGCAAACTG